>JACDNV010000002.1 GCA_017656425.1 Candidatus Neomarinimicrobiota bacterium
CTCCCCCAAGAGTTCACATCGACGGGGAGGTTTGGCACCTCGATGTCGGCTCGTCGCATCCTGGGGCTGGAGAAGGTCCCAAGGGTTGGGCTGTTCGCCCATTAAAGCGGCACGTGAGCTGGGTTCAGAACGTCGCAAGACAGTTCGGTCCTTATCCGCTGTGGGCGCAGGAGATTTGAGGGGGGCTGCTCTTAGTACGAGAGGACCAGAGCGGACGAACCTCTGGTGTACCAGTTGTGCCGTCAGGCGCACCGCTGGGTAGCCATGTTCGGAAGGGATAAGCGCTGAAAGCATATAAGCGCGAAGCCCACCCCAAGATTAGATCTCCCTTCCCGATTAACGTCGGGACTGAAGGACCCTCGTAGACTACGAGGTTGATAGGCCACAGGTGTAAGCCCTGTGAGGGGTTCAGCCGAGTGGTACTAATAGTCCGTGAGTCTTGATCAAATCTTTTTATAAGATTAATTTGAATCACGCTCTCTTCTCTCAAGAATTTTCCCGGTGCCTATAGCGGAGGGGAAACACCCGATCCCATTTCGAACTCGGAAGTTAAGCCCTCCAGCGCCGATGGTACTGCCCTGGAGACAGGGTGGGAGAGTAGGTCGTCACCGGGAAACTTTTAAGCAAAGTCCCTATTTGGGACTTTTTTTGTTTGTAAGAATATTAATTCAATATTATATTCATTATTAGATGATTATTTGTTCTACCTCACATAAATTTAATTTAGTTTTATATAAAATAAATATGTTTTAGGAGGATTTAAAATGAAGAGGTTATTTTTACTCGCCTCAATAGTTTTTTTAATAGTAATGGTTATGCCTCAGGGTACGACAAATATTCAGATTATTAAGAATTACTTTTATAACTATGAGATATTTTATCTATCGGATTTTGATTTTAACGATGGTCGAAATAATCCTGATATTTTTTCCTATACATTACTTAATAGTGAGCCATTAGATGTTAGGATTAAAATTGAGTTTGAAATGATCGCTGATGTTCCAGCCCTGGGGCTTGATAATAAGGTCATATTTAGAGTTTTGACAACTCCTTTCACATTTAAGGGCAATTCCTCGATAACTATCACAACAAAAGATATTGACCTTAATATGGACAGAATCTACTATGATGATGGTACACCACTAACAGGGATTGATGTTGAAGAATCTGAATATATTTCAGAAGATGAGTTCGCTTCAATCCAGCAAGTTGTTTTTGCTTCAGGTAGGTTGCCAGCAGGAACATATTCATTTTTCTTCAAAATTCTAAATGAGGAAGGTGCTGAAATTATCAGCGATGACGAAATTCTGGCTATATCTAATCCCACAAGTCTTGAGTTAATTGCACCAGGTGGCGCTTTTGAAGATCAAATTCAGATTCAAACACTGTATCCTATATTTCAGTGGGAATCAGCAGAATTCATGTGGAATGAAGATTTATTTCCCCAGTGTGGTTACTGGATAAGAATTTGCGAGTATGATCCAGCTAAACATTCATCCGTTGAAGAAGCTTTGAATGATGATTCTAATCTACCTTTCCCGGATAATGGTGGGTATTATCGGATACCGCCGGAAATCGTTTTACAACTTAAGACAACGAGCCTCAATACGGCACCAACTACTTTTCAATACCCACTATCAGGGGCAAAGCCGCTAGAACAAGGCAAATATTATGTCTGGCAGGTTAAAAAAGTATATCCTACTACTTCTGGACCTGAAACCGTTGAAAGTGAGATATTTGTTTTTAAAGTATTTTCTGCAGAAAGAGAAGGAGAGACTAATATTTATTTGCAGTTACTGGAGCAGATAATTGGTACTGATACCTATGAAAATCTTTTTTCGGGTGAATTAAATGGATTTTTGCCAACAGGAGTGATTCTCCTAAATGATACTCAACAATTAACTCAGGATCAATTGCAGGATATAGCTAATGGATTTTTAATGGGTAATTATACAATTCAAAATATAAGAATTGAATAATACCGAGAGGACGCTATGAGAGTAAAAATTTTACCTTTAATTATGATAATTTTATTATACACTTTTTCTTATTCAAGTGAAAAAGTTGCCTTGACGATAAAATCCAAGGGAAATGCAAAGTTAAAACGGGCAGAAGATAAAGAATTTAAATATGATCTTAAAATTGGCACCTCTATTTTCAATAAAGATGTTGTGAAAACTGGTGATAATGGTTATGCAGTAATAGTATTTCTTGATGATAAGAGTCAGCTAAAGATAAGGGAAAATACACAAATGGTTATTGCAGGAGATAGAAAGCAAGGAGAGATTTCAAAGCAGATCAATATGCAATATGGGATTTTGAAGGCAGAAATTAGTAAGCAGAGAAAGGGTGATTTTGTAATTGCTACACCAACATCGGTAGCATCCGTTAAGGGAACTATTTTCTGGGTTATATCTGATCCTGTGAATGGGGACATTTTTTATGGTGTAGAGGGGACAGTAGAAGTAACTAATAATAATAGCGGTATAACAGTGGTTGTTGGAGCCAATCAATCGGGTACATCCACTCCCGATGGAGAAATTAATGTGGAAAATGTGTCGCCAGATGAAATGCCAGAAGATCCGACAGAAGCCGAAGAGGAGGAACAAATAAACACCTTGCGTATACAATTACAAAATTCAGATGGAGATACGAAAGAAATAATTATTGAGTATAAGTAAATCCTGTTGTAGATTTTCATTGGAAAGAGGTCTTTAATATGAAAGTTAAAGCATCCCTTTTTTTATTTATAATACAAATAGCAACTATATTTGGGCAATATAAGATATATCATACACCACCCAGTGAAGTTTATGAAGGTGAACCAATAAAAATTGAGGCTATTTTAGAACCTCCAGATATCCAGATATCAAGTGCCACGTTATATTACAGGATTGCTGGTTCTGATAGTTATAATGAGACTAATTTAGTATACGAAAATGGTGTTTTTAAAGGGACAATACCCGGTGGTTTTGTTACACCTCAGGGCGTAGAATATTTAATTATTATTGAATCAAGTGATGGTGCAATTTTAGCGTATCCTGAAGTTGATCCATATAATGTACCTATCTTTTTATCTGTTCTTGAAAAAAATGAAATGATTGAAAGTCGGCAGGTAGAAGCAACCGAAAGTTCCTCTTCAGATGAAGGTGTTGAGTCTGGAGCATTAATTTTGAGTCCCGAGGAAGGTTCTGTTATTGCTCCTGGGGAACTTTTAATAGCTGTTTCGTTATTTAATGTTTCAGATGTTGATTTGAATAGTATAAGGATATTCATAGATGGGCTAAATATTACAAAAGCTGCTGAAAAAACTGAGGATATGATTTTATGCAGACCTACCGGCGTAAGACCGGGGATACATTCTGTACGTATTGAGATGAAGAACATTAACGGTGAATCTTTTAAGCCGTTAATTTGGGGATTTACAATGGCAAGAAGCAAGGAGGAAGCTGAAAAGCTTATTAAATACTCGGGTAGGATTGAATCAAACGTATTATCAGAGCAGATAAGAGGTATAAAACAGGATATCCAATCCATTAGAGTGATTGGTGATGTAAATTATGATTGGCTTAAGTTCAGGTCTTTAGTATTTCTAACATCACAGGAATCTCCAAATAGGCAGCCCAAGAATAGATATTTAGCAGTTATTAATACTCCATTTGTGGATTTGAATTTTGGAGACGTAACACCAAGGATGAATGAGCTTGGTCTAAATGGAAAAAGAATAAGAGGATTTGAGGGAAACTTGAAACTGAAATACATAAATTTACAGCTTATAATTGGGGAGAGTGAAAGAGCGATTAAAGGAGATATAAAGCTGGATTCTATCAATTCAATATATAAGAGAACGGGTTATACTTTTAAGAGAAATGTATTTGCCATAAGACCGTATTTTGGAAGTGGCAGGAGATTTCAGCTTGGTCTTTCGGTCATTAAAGCAAAAGATGATACATTATCGGTAAAGAAATTTTTAGGATCAACAACACTAGCATTTGATAAAATTGAAATGGCTGGTGATATGCCCGAAGACAACATAGTAGTTGGTACGGATCTCACTTTAACATTTGATAATCGAAGAGTTGTTTTCAGAACAGAAGGTGCTTTTTCTATGTTGAATACAAATATTTATGATGGGGTTCTCACCAAGGCGAAGTTAGATACTTTTTTAGCCGATGATTCTTTAATGGATGGTAAAATTGGAGATTATTTTGAATTGAGTACAATACCTATAGAACCCGAGGATATAAAAGATATATTTATAATAAACCAGAATCAAAGACCTTTGTTACCAATAATACCAGACACAAGTGGTAATATAGGTTTAAAGCAGATTCTTGATATGCCTTCCACTGCATTTAAAAGTAAATTGAAGTTAAACTATCTTAATAATTATATAATTTTTGAATACAGGCGCATTGGACCACATTTTTATTCATTGGCCAATCCGTATATGCGCAATAATATTCAGGGATATACAATTTCTGATAAAATAAGATTATTTAATGGGCGATTATTTTTAAACTTATTATTTGATCAACGTAGAGACAATCTTAGCCAAGAGAATAGGGCTACGAATACAATAAGCCTCTTTTCTGCTGGATTTTCTATCTATCCAGGGGAAGGGCTGCCACAGATTAATTTCTCCACAAGACAGAATAGCCGGGCAAATGATATAACAACATTTGATACGGTGAGCACAGGCAGGGGAGATACATTATACGATTATCGAGAAGATAATGTTACAATTACTCAAAGTTTTAGTATTAGCCATAAGCTGCAGTTAGGTGGATTAACGAACCAGATAAGATTTATATACAATAATTCTGATCGCGTCGACAGGATTGAAGATAGGTTGCCTGGATATAGATTTTCCTCTTTGAATTCAGACATGTATAGAATTAGTTTAAATACTCAATATGCCTTTCCAATGCGTACCTATATAAGTTTTTCCAAGAATACCAGTAAAAGTGGTCTTTCTAAAAAACCAAATGAGTTCAGTTCCATAGACCTCAGAGCGATATACGATGTTTCTAATATGGGTTCAAATGTATATGCGGGTTATAAATATATCAATGCCACTGGAGGTATATCATTTAATCAAAGTACTATATACATTGGAGGAGATATAATAATATTTAGTAATCACCGAATTCGCGGTATGTTAAAATATGATAACTTAAACGATCCAGAAAATACTTATAATGATTTGAGCTTTAATATAGGATATACATTCACTTTCTAGAAACCTTTTAATGAAAAAAAATATACTAAGGCAACTTATAGCCGGTTTTATTATAGCTTTTGGTGTTTCTCTTGTTATGTTCCTATTACTTCGTATAGGATTTTTTAGATCTCTTGAATTGAAATTTCTCGATTATAGATTTAAGGTAAGGGGACCACTTGATGTATCAAATTCTAATATAATAGTCGTTGCAATAGATGATCAGACATTTAAAGCTTGCAAAGATAGATATCCTTTTCCTCGAGAATACTATGCACACCTTGTGAAAAATTTGATTGAAGTAGGAGCAAGACTAATTGTATTTGATATCCAGTTTACTGAGCCTGATTATAAAAATCCAAATGGGGATAGCCTGCTTGCTGAACAGATAAAAAGGGCAGGTAATGTTATCTTGTGCGGAAAGATTGTGAGGCAATTTTCGAGAGGAGGGGTTTATTCTTTTGCTGATACGCCAATTCCTATCCTTATGGAGACTGGTTCTGAGTGGGGAGTCGTAGGTGAGATACAGGATCCCGATGGATTTACAAGACGTTATTTAATTTTCGATTTAGTGAATAATAGTTTTATTTATTCCATAGGGATGAAGGTTATATTTAAAGAAAATGGTCTGTCGCCAAATCCAGATTTTTATTTGGATGATGAAGGATTTTTTGTCTTTTTTGATAGTACAAAAGCCGATAGTTTAAGGGTATTAGCACATAGGGGTTCAAGAGGGTTTGAACAGACAGTGCTAATAAATTATTACGGACCTGCTGGTACTTTTCCAACATACTCTTTATCATCTATTCTTGATGATTCTGAGTTTGATTTAAAGGAAGAAGAGGATACAGACTATATGGAATTGTTTAAGAAAAACTCAATTTATCCTTATGAGCTAAGGATAGCTCTTCTATCGGATTCTGTAAAGCAGGTGGAGGCATTTGCCGCTCTTGCTGAGGGAGATACGAGTATTGTTGAAGATATTATCCAATCGGAGAATCCATTTAAAGACAAAATAGTTTTAGTAGGTGTTTCAATAGAAGAGCTACACGATAATAAGTATACTCCATTTTACGAATATGGTGGTGTTAGAAGATTAATGCCAGGAGTTGAAACTCACGCTCATGCAATTCAAACAATATTAGATGGTAATTATATAAAGACACTGCCACTGACCTTGGACTTCCTGCTTATACTTATCTTTTGTTTGATTACTGTTATGCTGGTTTTACTTATTAGACCAGTCTTTGGGGGTCTATTTACTCTTGCGAATATAGCCTTAGGCGTTTATTTATCCATTTTTCTATTTAAAAATAATAATACATGGCTTTATATAACTCCTGTCATAGCGGGTGTGTTTGTAAGCTATGTTACCGATGTATTGTATCAATTTATTGCAGAGCAGAGAGAAAAGAAGAAAATAAGAAGTATGTTTCAGACATACATGAGTCCAAGAATCCTCAGGTATTTAGAAGAACATCCAGAAGCATTTAGTCTGAAGGGAGAGAAAAGAGAAGCAACAATGTTCTTCTCTGATATAGCAGGGTTTACTACTATCTCAGAGACATTACCTGCTGAGGAGTTAGCAATAGTTCTTAATAAGTATTTATCTCCAATGACTGAAATCCTGATGTCTTATGATGGTTATGTTGATAAATACGAGGGTGACGCTATTATGTGTGATTTCGGTGTGCCAGTTGAGGATCCTGATCATGCTTGGAAAGCCTGTTGGGCTGCTTTAGACCAGCAGGAAAAATTGAAGGAGTTAAGAGAAGAGATTAGAAAGGACCATGGTGTAAATATTTATGTAAGAATGGGAATAAATTCGGGTATAGTTAGTGCAGGTAATATGGGTTCCAATCAGCGCTTTCAATATACTGTGATGGGGGATGCTGTCAACCAGGCATCGAGATTTGAGGGTGCAAATAAGGTATATGGAACATGGATTATGATTGGGGAAACAACGTATAATAGTGCAAAAGATAAAATAGAAGCAAGAGTGCTGGATAAATTGGTGGTAAAGGGTAAGACAAAACCAATTACAGTTTATGAATTACTCTCGAAGAAAGGTAAGCTTGATGGTAATATGGAGGAAGTCAGAGATTATTTTACTAAGGGTTTGATGGCATATTGGAATAGAGATTGGGATAATGCTATAAAATGGTTTCAAAAAGCAATAAGGGTTCGTGGTGATGATCCACCATCGAGGGTATTTATAGAAAGATGTAAATTTTACAAGAAGAATCCACCGCCACCTGATTGGAAGGGCGATTTCGTAATGACGACAAAATAACTTATTAAAAAATAAGATCGGTATTATTTCTAATTGCCTTTGTTTTTATTTGTTAAGTTTAAATGAATAAAAAGATTATTTCGATATTGCTACAAGTTTAGTCTCGTATATAATTTATATTTAATAAGAACTTAGTCTTTTTCTGTTTTCAATTCTTTGTGGAAAACACCAGTATTTTGAATTTTGAGAATTTATTAAAGCTTGGAGTAAAGGAGAAGCAATTGAATAAAATATAACTAAAGTATAAAAACTTATAAATAATTATATTTAGAGGTTGAAAGAGGTGGATTTGACTATGAAAAAGAAAAAAGTATTGTGGGTAGATGATGAAGTAGATTTGTTGAAGGCACATATTTTATTTCTAAGAAGTAAGGGTTATGAAGTAGTTCCTGTTACCAATGGTGAAGATGCGATAAAACTGGTATGTCAGGATCATTTTGATCTTGTATTACTTGATGAGATAATGCCCGGGAAGGATGGATTGAAAACACTTGAGGAGCTAAAAGAAATTTCACCTGCGACACCCGTTGTAATGGTGACAAAAAATGAAGAAGAATCTTTGATGGAAGAGGCAATCGGGATGAAAATAACCGATTATTTAACAAAACCAATAAATCCATCTCAGGTTTTGCTGGTATGTAAAAAAATATTGGAACAGGGTAGAATAACCCTTGAGCAGATATCAAAGGATTACCTGGAAGAGTTCAATAAGATGTCACGAATTAATTTCTCAGACCTTGATTATAATGATTGGATAAAAATTTGCCTAAAGCTTGCGAGATGGGAAGTGGAATTTGATGAATATCCAGATAGTGGTCTTAAGGAGACATTAGAGGATCAAAAAAGAACATGTAATCTGGAGTTTTCCCGTTTTATCGAAAAAAACTATAAAAAATGGGTTAATGAACATCCCCAGAAAAGACCGACATTATCACCAGATTTGATAAAAAAATATGTTTCCCCCTTTTTAATCAGAGGGGAGAAAGTATTATTTATTCTTATTGATTGTATGAGGCTTGATCAATGGCTGACATTTTCACCAGAACTATATGAATTTTTCAATATAAAGACTGACTATTATTACTCTATTATTCCATCAGCTACTCCTTTTGCGAGAAACTCGATATTCAGTGGTTTATTCCCAGTGGATTTTACTAAAAATTATCCTGATATCTGGCTTAAGAATGATTCAAGCGAGAGTTCCATGAATCGATATGAATCTTCGATGCTTGGAAGTTTAATAAAGAAGAATGGAATTACATTAAAAGGTAGTTATAAATATATAAAAATAATTGGTTCTGAAGAGGGCTGGACATTGGAGAAAAAAATTAATACATATTTAACTTCACCTCTGGTAGCTGTGGTAATAAATTTTGTCGATATGCTTGCTCATAAAAGGTCAGAGATGGACTTTTTAAAGGAGATAGTACCGGATGAAGCTGGATATCGTTCTTTAATTAGGACGTGGTTTAAAAATTCGTGGTTATATTCGATATTGAGAAATTTTTCACAATATGATTTTAAAATTGTAATAACGAGTGATCATGGAAGCATTAAAGTCAAACATGATGTCGAAGTAATAGGAGATAGGGAAACTTCTCCTAATATAAGATTTAAATATGGTAAAAATCTAAATACCCATCCCAAATATGCGTTAAATATAAAAAAACCTGAAGAGTACAAATTACCATCTTTTGGTATAAATACGAATTATATAATAGCTAAGGAAGATTATTACTTTGTATATCCTACAAATTATCATAAGTATCAGACATTTTATAAAAATACTTTTCAACACGGTGGTATTTCTTTGGAAGAGATGATTGTGCCAGTAGCTATTTTGGAGCCGAGGTTGAAGTGATTAAGTATATTTCTGATAGCGCTGAGAGAACATACCAGTTTGGGGTGAAAATAGGTAAATTATTAAAAGGAAATGAGACAATTGCATTTTATGGAGAGATAGGTGCTGGAAAGACTACTATGATAAAGGGAGTTTGTGAAGGATGTGGTGTTAAGGATTTTATTACAAGTCCTACATACACTTTAGTTAATGAATATAAAGGAGATAAATTTAAAGTCTATCATATCGATTGTTATAGGGAAAATAGAATTGATGAATGGATAGAACTCGGGATTTTTGAGTATATTGCATCGCCAGGTGTTGTTTTAATAGAGTGGGGTGACAAGATTGAAGTATTGTTGCCTGATGATGTTATCAGAATTAGATTTGAGAGTCAGTTTGCACAGGAGAATAAAAGAATAATAATGATTAAAGGAAATGTCGAATGGATCGAACCTTTATCCAAGATGAGGTATATAAGTGAAAATACTGGGAATTGACACAAGTACAGAGAATTGTAGTATTGCTTTGGTTGAAAATTGTAAGGTGCTTATTCATAAAAGTGTTATTGGTAAATCTGTACATGCGGAGATGATAACAGAGCTTTTATACGAAGTTAAGAAATCAGGGATTAACTTTGATGAACTTGATGGAATAGCTGTAACAAACGGTCCAGGTTCTTATACAGGTCTCAGGATAGGCTTGAGCTTTGCAAAAGGGATGGCAATAGTAATAAACAAACCTATACTGCCTGTGCCGACATTTTCATCTTTGTACCACAGGGTTAAGGATGAGGTTGATGAGTACACAATTTTGTTTATAAGGTCTTATAGTAACTATGTTTTTTACGTTAAAGCAGGGGATGAGAATAATTTATTTGATAAGAAACCCGATGTTGATTCTGTAGAATCATTAGTTGAGAAATTCCAGGAAGTAAAAAGATTTATTGGGAATTATCCCTTCAATCTTGATAACAAAGAGGTACTTGTAAGGTACCCTGATAGTGTAGATACAGCTATACTTGGATGTTTATATTTTGATAAATTAAAAGCCCTTTATAGTTTCGAGCTTGAACCATATTATTTCTCGGAATTTAAGGCTGTTAAATGGAAGTAAAAGTCAAAGCAGAAATAAGGGAAGCTACCGCTGATGATATTGAAATGGTTATGGAAATTGAAGAGCTTTCCTTTGAAAATCCATGGTCTGAGTTTTCATTTATGAATGAACTTAGAAATCCTGTAACAAGATTTTATGTAGTTGAAGTAGAGGATAAAGTTAGGGGTTTTGTGATATTTTGGTACATTGATGATGAAATACATATAGCCAATTTAGCAGTACATCCAGAGAAAAGAAGGATGGGATTAGGTAGGATGTTGCTTGAAAAAGTGATAAAAGAAGCGAAAGAGAATGGAATTTTATATATATATCTTGATGTAAATTCAAAAAATGAGGAAGCAAAGAAATTGTACTTCAAATATGGGTTTGAAGTTGTTGGTGTGAGAAAAAAGTATTATAATAACCGTGATGATGCTTTACTTTTAACAAAAAAAATAGAGAGTTGAAATGGCCTGGTTTAAGAGAAAGAAAAAAGGGTTGTTGAGCACGGGGAAGAAGGATATTCCCGATGGATTATGGACAAAATGTTCTTCCTGTAATGAAATACTTTATACCAGAGAATTGGAGAAAAATTATTGGGTTTGTAAGAAATGTGGCTACCATTTCAGAATTTCATCGGATGTTTATTTAAGACTGTTACTTGATGAAGGTTGGGAAGAATTTAATACTCATATAAAATCTAATGATCCATTGAAATTTAAAGCGCTGAAGAAGTATTCGGACCAGCTGAAAGATGCTATTGCAAAGACGGGAATGAATGAAGCAGTAAGAACCGTTATGGGAAGTATCGGTGGAATAAATGTCATTATGGCGGTAATGGATTTTAGATTTATAGGTGGAAGTATGGGATCTGTTGTAGGGGAGAAGGTAGCAAGGGCTATTGATAAAGCGATTGAATTAAATCGACCACTAATCATTATATCTCAATCGGGTGGTGCGAGAATGATGGAGGGTATCCTTTCTCTGATGCAAATGGCTAAGACCAGTGCAAAACTGACGAGGTTGCATAAGAAGGGTATCCCATATATATCGATACTTACAGATCCGACAACAGGTGGGACAACAGCAAGCTATGCTATGCTCGGTGATATACATATAGCAGAGCCTGGTGCTCTTATTGGTTTTGCAGGACCGCGTGTAATAAAGCAAACAATAGGGCAGGATTTGCCTGAAGGGTTTCAAAGAGCTGAGTTCTTGCTCGAAAAAGGTTTTGTTGATATTGTATGTGAGAGGGCGGAGTTAAAAAGCCTGCTAGTAAGGATATTGAGCTTCTTTCAATGAGAAAGAATAATTACTATATTCTTGTAACAAATGACGATGGCATTTTTGCTGAAGGTATAGATACTTTGGTGACAGAGCTCAGAAAATTTTGGAAAGTTGTAGTTGTAGCACCGGAAAGTGAAAAAAGTGCTGTAGGCCATGCAATAACTCTTTCAGATCCATTGAGGGTCAAGAATTTTTCCAAAAACGGTAGATGGGAGGGTTTTGCTGTATCGGGTACACCTGCTGATTGTGTAAAAATAGGGGTATGTGCTTTATTGGATAAAAAACCAGATATGATTGTATCGGGAATTAATCTTGGTTCTAACACTGGAATCAATGTAATATATTCAGGAACTGTTTCAGCTGCTACAGAGGGCACAATAATGGGAATACCATCGATAGCAATATCACTTGGAACCTATACCAATCCCAATTTTAAACCTGCGGCTCAATTTGCAGTGAAAATTGTAGATAAGATTTTAAAAGATAGATTACCTGAAGGAACATTGCTCAATATTAATGTTCCCAATGTAAAAAGTATTGACGAAATAAAGGGCGTAAGAATAACACGTCAGGGAACTTCTGGTTATGCAGAAAGTTTTGACAAGAGAGTTGATCCGCGTAATCGAACGTATTACTGGATGGAAGGGGATAAAATAATTAAAGAAGATGATATAAATATAGATGATGTTGCTCTTATTAATAATTATATTTCCATAACACCGATCCATTATGATCTTACAAATTACACTGTTATTAATCATTTTAAAAAATGGGTAGAGACGCTTTAATGGACGACAGGAAAATTAATAAAGTATGGATAATAGATTTTGGTTCACAATATACTCAGCTAATTGCCCGAAGAGTTCGTGAGTGTAATATATTTTCGGAAATTGTGGAACCTAAGGTTACTGCCAATGAGATAAAGGCAAATGGAGTATCAGCTCTTATTTTCTCCGGTGGTCCTTCAAGTGTGTATGAGGTGGAATCCCCAGATATAGACCCTGAAGTATTTAATTTACGCTTGCCAATGCTTGGTATTTGTTACGGATTACAGATAATTGCTAAGCACTTTGGCGCTAAGGTGCACTCCGATATTAAAAGAGAGTACGGGCGAAGTCTTTTAAGGGTAGTAAGAAAATCGCCTCTTTTCGAAGGAATTGACAAAGAGTTCATAGTATGGATGAGTCATGGTGATCATGTCGATACTCTACCGGAAGATTTTGAAATAATAGCTGTTACTGAGTATAATGTCCCGGCGGTTTTGTCTCATAAAACAGAGCCGATTATAGGTGTTCAATTTCATCCTGAAGTTATTCATACCGCATACGGTAAAGAAATTATTCGCAATTTTCTTATTAGGATAGCCAAATTGAAACAGGATTTTACTCCGAAATATATAATTGACCAAATTAAGTCCGAAGTAAAGGAACGAGTCGGTGGAGAAAAGGTTTTAGTTGCAGTTAGTGGAGGTGTTGATTCATCTGTAATGTCGGTAATATTATATCAGACTCTTCGCAAGCAGTGTATCCCAGTATTCATAGATAATGGGCTTTTGAGGGCAGATGAACAAATTGAGGTGGTAAAAAGGCTAAAAAAAGATCTTGGTATTCCTATAGAAAGTTATAATTATAGCCATAATTTTTTAAAAGCATTAAAAGGTGTAACAGACCCTGAGCGTAAGAGAAAAATAATAGGGCGAACTTTTATAGGAGCTTTTGAAGAGATAGTAAAAAAATATAAAGGGGTAAGATTTCTTGCACAAGGGACACTTTATCCGGATGTTATTGAGAGTCGTTCTGTAAAAGGTCCATCCCAGACGATTAAAAGTCATCATAATGTTGGAGGTTTGCCGAAGAGGTTAAAATTTAAATTAATTGAACCATTTAAATTTTTATTTAAAGATGAAGTGAGAAAAATAGGTGAGGAGCTTAACATACCGAAAGAGATACTTTACCGTCATCCGTTTCCTGGTCCCGGATTGGCTGTAAGGATAATTGGCGAGGTTACAAAGTATCGACTAAGACTGCTGCGGAAAGCAGATAAGATATTTATTGATGAGCTGAAATCAAGCGGTGAGTATTATAAAATATGGCAAGCTTTTGCTGTGCTATTGCCGGTAAAAACTGTGGGGGTTATGGGTGATAAGCGGACATATGAAAATGTAATAGCACTCCGGGCTGTTACGAGCATGGATGGTATGACGGCGGATTGGGCAAAGATACCCTATAATATCATGGACAGTATAGCCACGAAAATTGTGAATAAAATTAAAGGTGTTAACCGGGTTGTATATGATATCACTACAAAGCCACCGGGGACGATAGAATGGGAATAGCACGTACGTTTATATTAATAATTGTCTCATTTATATTTGTTAATCTATTAATACCTGAGTATTCTATACAGGATTCTATTAAATCGACAGCTATTGATACTATAGTTATGGATACTTTGTATGGTGATAGTACTCTTAAAGCTGATACTCTAAAGGAATTTGTTGATACACTGAAGATTAAATTTGAAGATGGTGTAAAGTTTTATAATAGAGGGGAATACAACCGAGCATATCAATTGTTTGATGAGTTGAGGTCGATTCCATCCCTGAAAAATAAATACTATAACGCCTCTTTTTTAATGGCTATTAAATGTAATTTGAGACTTGGTAGATATAAAGAAGTGATAGAAGAAGGGCTAAGTTTCATTAGGAGTGTTAAAAATTCAAAGTACATTGATGATTTGTATTACGCACTTGGTGATGCCTACCTATTACTTGGGATTTATGATAGTTCATTTGTGAATTATGCAAAGGCTGTTGCCTATTCTGATAATTCAATTCTTATTGATAAAGCATCTGATATGTTGAGTATAATTTCTGACTTTCATTTATCTTTGGAAAAACTTGAGGACTTAAAGGATATTGCAACGGGTCCTGAAAATGCAATAATTGTATTGAAACTTGCTGAGAAATATAGTGATATGGGAATGGATCGCGAGGGGATAAAAGAGCTAAAGACGGTTAGAAAAGAGATTTCGGAAATATTATCGGATCAGTATTATCGGGATATATATGATAAAATAAGGGGGAGCCATGATAAAAAATACTATATAGGGGTTATTCTGCCACTGTCTGGTGATTATGCTAAAATCGGTAATGCTATTCTTGAAGGTGTGAAGTATTCATTAATACAATTTAGAAGGATTTCGGATATTGATATATCCTTTATCATATTTGATAACAATGGTGATATTTATAAGACAATTCATCAAATGAATTACCTTGCTAGGAATAATAAAGTGATATGCGTTTTTGGCCCGGTTACAAGTAAAAATTGTATACCTGCAGGAGTAATTGCTAATGAAAGAAAAATACCACTTATTACTCCTACTGCTACTGATAGTAGATTAACTGGGTTAGGGCGATACATTTTTCAGGCAAATGTTGATTATGTTAATTTGGGTTACATGCTTGCAAAATATGCTGTAGATGTTATGAAATTCAAAAATGTAGCGGTAATTGCACCGCTTGATATGTACGGTAAAGAGATGGCGGATGCATTCTGTGAGGCATTTGATTTTTACGGAGGTAATATTTTAACCCAGCAATGGTATTATGGTACTCCTGAGGATATTTCAGAACAGCTGAGAAGAATTAGAGCAATAGGTTTGGAAATAGCCAGAAAAAATTTTGAGAAAAAGTTGAAATTTATGGCTGACAGTTTAAATGCTCTTATAAATACGCCAGGGTCCTTATACTATAATCTATTATTTTATATAAATGATTCGTTATATAGTTATATTCTTGGCGATAGCATAGTTGAAATGGGATTAAAAGATGTTCTTATATACACTGGATTGATGGATTCAGCAGAATTTGAAATACCGAAGCGGGATACTCTGGATTATAAGATAACCACCATTGACGCTTTGTTTCTACCTATACATACCTCGGATATGGATTATATTTTACCACAGGTAGCTTACTATAATATTCAGACGTTTTTACTGGGTGACGGAAATTGGTATGATATTTATAGGTTAAGAAGGAGTAAGTCCTATATTAAGAATCTTTTTTTTATAAGTGACTACTATATTGATGAAATGAAGGTTAGCTATAGAAATATGTCAGTAGGATTTAGAGCAAAGTTTGGTAAGTATCCAGGGAGATTCCAATTGTATGGATATGATACAATGAATGCTATTCTTTCCAGTATAAATGAAAAAGATGTTTCAAGGGAAAGTTTAAGGGATCGTTTGAATGAGTTAAATCTATTCAGGGGTATTTCAAGGAATATTTCATTTACTGGCAATAGGCCAAGAGTAAATAATAGTTCATTTATACTTAGATTTGATGGAGAAAAGGTTGAGCCAGTTGCAATATTAGTTAATGGAAAGGTTATTGATTGAGATCAGAAATACAATTAAAGATAGCGAGTAAAAAAGGAAGCTTGCACTATTTAAGCTCGATTTTGTTAGATAAAATACCCTGGGTTAATCATGCTTTTGGAATTAAAGGTGAGTCGACTGGTAATAAAATAAATACCTTGGGTGATTTTGTTAAAAGTTTTGGATTGTTTCCAGAATTCATTTCTGAGGTCGACCAAATTCATAGCTCAAAGGTTTTTATAGTATCAAAACCTGGGATAGCAGGTAGGGGTGATGGGTTGGTGACGAATAAAAAAGGGTTGATATTAGCGGTAAAGACAGCTGATTGTGCTCCTGCATTATTTTGTGATACAAAGAAGAGGGTTATCGGTGCTGTTCACATTGGATGGCGAGGAATTGTAAAGGGTATAATTGAAAAGTTCGCTGATGTAGTTGTAAAAGAATTTGGTTCAAAGATGGACGAGATTTTCTGTGCTGTGGGTCCATTTATTCGGGAATGTTGCTACGAAATCGGGGATGATATCATTGGCTACTTTAAGCATTACTATCAATTAGAAAATGGGAAAATTTTTCTCAATATGGAAGAAGAGATCAAGGACAGGTTATTGAGGGTAGGCATACCAGTAGATAATATAGAATTTTTAAAGCATTGTACGGCCTGTGATCCAGAGAAGTTTTTTTCTTATAGAAGAGATAGGGGGAAAACAGGGAGGATGTATTCAATTATAATGATAAATAATTAAAAGGGTTAAAAGAGGTTTGGTATGGGTATAAAAGAGAGGTTACAAAGAGATTTAGTTGAGGCTATGAAGAAAAAAGATATATTGATGGTCAGTGTTATCAGGATGTTGAAAAATGGAATTAAACAAAAAGAAATAGAACTTAAAAGAGATTTATCTAACGACGAGGTTATTAATGTTTTAAATCATGCTGTCAAACAGAGAAAAGAGGCAATAGAGGCGTACGAAAAAGCTGGAAGAGAGGATATGGCTGAAAGGGAACTTCGTGAACTGGAAATAATACAGACATATCTACCAGAAAAGTTAAGTCAGGAGGAACTTATTAAAATTATTGATCAGGTTATAAAAGAAGTAGGGGCAAGTAGTATGAAAGATATGAGCAAGGTTATGCCAAGGATTATGCAGATAGTTAAGGGTAGAGCGGATGGTTCTGAGGTACAAAAAATAGTTCGTTCAAAGCTGGCAGGGTAAATCAATGATCAATAATATTTTTGATTTTATTACATTAATTATTATTGGCTTCCTGGCATTGAGGGGTTTCAGAAGGGGGTTGATTGAGGAGGCTGTAAAGCTAATTGCCCTCGGATTTTCAACAGTGTTAAGCATTAAATATTATTCAGTCGGGGTATCACTTGTTAAAAATTTCTTCCCATCTGCTGAGGGAGTGCAGGTCGTACTAGGATTTTTAATAGTTTTTATAGTTATATATTTGGCATTTTACCTGCTCGGAACAATAGTCAAGGGCTTAATACAGATGCTTCGTCTTGTGTGGCTTGATAAAACATTGGGACTTGCATTTGGTGGACTCAAAGGTGTGGTAATTATGTGCCTTGTAATATGGCTTATTTCAGTTTTCCCTGAATTAACGATTGATAAGCAGATAAGGGAAAAGTCTGTTCTGTATCCCGTTTTGAATAGAGTAAAAACCGATGTTACAAAAATTTTCCATATATCTGACGAGCTTGATAACATTGGAAACAGTATAAGAAGCATTTTTAATCTTGAAGTACAAAAGAACGAATAATTTATGATAGAAATGGAAAATGTTTATAGGAAACTTGAATATTATAAGTTGCTTGGTCATATATCCAAAAAAGCTCTTTCTTCCCCGGGTTGCAAGAGAATTTTATCTATAAAGCCTTTTAACAATTTAATTGAAATAAAATCCACTCAGGATAAAATATGGTCTTTAATGTCATTGATTGAAAGGGGTGAGAAACTCCCTATTGTGCAGTTTAATGACATTAGGGATGAGATTTTAAAAGGAAGAGTTAAAGAGTCTTTTTATCCGGTTGAAGTGCTTAACGAGCTCAGGAATATTCTCACTATGTGTGCTGGTATAAAATCTTTTTATGCAAAGCACAAAGATTGCCTTAAACCTTTAAGCTTTAACATAGTTGTGTTAGACCCGCTTTTAAATATACGAAAAGGGATAGATAAGATTCTTGATATAAATATGAAGATTAAGAGCAGTGCTTCTCCGCAGTTGGCAAAGATAAGGGCGGAAATTAAACATCTGGTTGATCTAATGCACATTAAGATAGAGCATGTTATGACGAAAGCCAGAAAAGAAGGCTGGTTAATGGAGGATAAACCGACTATTAGAGATGGCAGGCTCGTAATTCCTGTAAGGACTGAATTTAAAAGAAAAGTAAGTGGAGTTATTCACGGACAGTCTGCAACGGGACAGACTACATTTACTGAACCTATGGAGATAGTAGATATTAATAATAAATTAGTAGAACTTGAAGAAGAGGAAAAAGATGAGATAAGACGTATATTGAAAAATGTTACAAAACAAATAAGACCCAATATTGATACAATATTAGCAAATATTGTAGAACTTATTGAGCTGGATTATCTGAATGCTTGTGCAACCTATGGCGTCGAAGAGAAGTGTTCGTTACCGGAGATAGTTGGTGAAAACAATGGTTTTTACATACTGAATGCCCGACATCCCGTACTTGCAAAGATCAAAGATGTCATACCACTAAATTTTCAAGTATCGGGAAATATTAAAGCTGTAGTTATAACAGGTCCAAATGCTGGTGGTAAAACTGTAGCAATGAAAACAGTCGGGATTTTGTCCCTTATGGCAATGTGTGGATTACCAATTCCTGCTGATAAAGGGAGTTACATTCCGTTTTTTGATAAGTTTTTAGTTGATATCGGAGATCAGCAGTCAATTGAAGATGACCTATCTACATTTACTTCCCATATGAAAAATCTAAAAAACTTTATAGATGTTGCTGATAATAAGAGTTTGATTTTAATAGATGAACTTGGGACGGGTACTGATCCGGTCGAAGGCTCTGCCCTTGGGCGGGTTATTGTCGAGGAAATGATTGGAAGGGGTGCATTTACCATTGTAACAACTCATCATAATGCGCTAAAAGCTTTTGCCGAGGAGAATCCAAAGGTAGTTAATGCAGGAATGGATTTTGATCCTGATAGACTTGAGCCAACCTACAAATTGAAAGTTGGGATTCCTGGAAATAGTTTTGCTATCGAAATATCCAAGAGGATAGGTCTTGATAGTGACCTGTTAGAAAGAGCTAGAAGCTATATTGGCAAAGATGTTGTAGATTATGAAAAATTACTTTTGGAGATTGATAAGCAAAGGAAGAGGTTAGAAATAGAAAGAGAGGAAGTTGAAAGAGCAAAGAAAACACTGGATAAAGTTGTACAGGAATATCAAAAAAGACTGGATCGATTAAAGGAAAAAGAGAAAAAGTTTGAAAAGCAATTGAAAGAAAAATTAATGGCAATTGTTGAGGAATATAAGCGAGAGTTAAACAGAACTATAAAAGAGATCAGAGAAACAAAGGCAGACAAAATGACAATTAAGAAAACGTTAAATATTATAAATGATATGGAAAAAGACATAAAACAGAGGCAAGAAAAGAAAAAGATTATAAATGTTGATTTAAACGAAGGTGATATGGTACTTGTAAAAGTACTTAATAAAAACGGTATAATTAAGGAAGTAAATAAAAAAACAAATAAAGCATCGGTTGTTATTGATGATAAAATACTTGTGATTGATACGTCAGAACTGGAACTGGTAGAGCAAGGTGATAAGGTTGTTGAGAGTAATGAACATGATGGATTTTCTGTTAATATTGAGGAAGATATAGTCTCTACGACACTTGATATAAGAGGTAAGTATCCCGATGAAGCAGAAGGGGAGGTTATTAGATTTATCGACAGGGCTATGTTAAAGGGGGTCAAAAGAGCCGAAATTGTCCATGGGAAAGGAACCGGTGTACTGCAAAAGCTTGTCTGGAATCTGCTCAAAAATATAAAAGGAATAAGGAATTACTATTTCGATGTTCCTGAAAGAGGTGGCTCGGGTAAGACAATAGTGGAGTTTGAATAATGCCGAGGATACCTCAGCATGTGATAGATCAGATTAGAGCAAGAGCAGATATACTTGAAGTTATTTCAGAGGTAGTACAGCTTAAAAAGAGAGGAAAAAATTGGTTCGCTCTGTGTCCTTTTCATCATGAAAAGACACCCTCATTTAGTGTAAATCCTGAAATGGGTATATATCATTGTTTTGGATGTGGAAGAGGTGGTAATGTATTTACATTTTTAATGGAATATGAAAAAATAGATTTTATAGAAGCTGTGGAAAGATTAGCTGAAAAATATGGTATCAAATTAGAGTATGACGAAAAAGGAGTTGGTAATAGAACTGATACATCACTTCTTTATGAATTACATGAAATTGCGCTTAAATACTATACAAGCAAGTTATTTGAACCAGAGGGTGAAAAGGCTTTGAATTATTTAAAATCAAGGGGACTTAGAGAGGAAACAATTAAAAGGTTTAAAATTGGCTATTCACCGGATAAGTGGGATGGTTTGTTTAATATTCTAAACTTATCAAAATATTCTTTGAATGTTTTAAAGAAATCAGGTCTTTTTATTGTAAGTGAAAAGGGGAACTGTTATGATAGATTTCGTGATAGAGTTATGTTTCCAATTTATAATTTGAACAATAGAGTTGTTGCATTTGCTGGTAGGTCACTTAAGGAAGATGATAATGCCAAGTATATGAATTCCCCGGAGACTGATATATATTTTAAAAGTGCAACACTATTTGGTTTAAACTGGTCAAAGGATTATATAAGAAAAAATCAGCAGGCAATAATCGTTGAAGGATATACTGATTTTATGAGAGTTTATGAAAGTGGTGTTAGAAATGTAGTTGCTGTTTCGGGGACTGCTTTTAATGAGCATCACGCTCGGGTTTTGAAAAGATTTGCAAATAGTATCGTTTTGAGTTTCGATGGAGATGAAGCAGGTAGAAAAGCCGCGGAGAGGGCAGGCTATGTGCTTTTAAAAGAAGAGTGCGAGGTAAAAGTTGCAAGGTTGCCTGATGGAAGTGATCCGGATGATTTTGTGATGAAAAATGGAATTGAAGCATATAACAAAATAATAGAAGAAGCAATTGACTTTATTGATTTTATTGCCGATAAGATTGCAGGGAGTAAAGTTTCCAATGTGGAAAAGACAAAACTGATAAATGAAGTTGCAGTGGAATTTGCGAATATAAGGAATCCCGTATTAAAGGAAATGGTCTCAAGGCAGTTTGCTGAACGTATAGGAATCGAAGAGTCTTCATTTTTCAATTTAATAAATAGACTTAAAAGAAAGTCAGCGCGGTTAGAGTCTACGGGAGATAAAGTTATTGATTTTAAGGAGTTGAAGGGGCGACAAAAGGCCGAATATGAACTGATTAAAATTCTATTGCATAGCCCCCATCTGTATAAAGATTTTGTGCAGGAATATATTGATCAAGAGAGATTCACGATAGAAATTTTGCGAAAATTGTTCAGCTTAATTGTTGAGAAGCTAGAAAAAGAGGGTGATTTTAATCCATCGGAACTATTTGATTTTGGCTGGATGGAAAGTGAAAATAAGTTTATATCGAAGTTAATGCAGGATGCTCTTGATCTGGAAAAAATACCTGATCAAGAGGATATCAGAACGGTAGCAATAGACTGCATAAAACGAATCATTTTTGATGAGTATAATGAGGAGATAAGGTTATTGAGAAATAAAATTAAGGAAAAGGAATTAAAAGGGGAGCTTGAAACCGAATACCTGAAAAGGCTGAGTCAAATTCAGAAAGAAAAAAGGGATCTGGAAGTTAGATTAAGGAGTGTAGTAGCAGGTGATCGTTAAAGCTTTTAGGCTTGGGATATTTTTTCTTACAATATTAATATTTTTTAGATGTGGGCTTAGAAAGGAAGAGAATATCAACTCAATCTATTTTGACGGTGATTTTTATCTTATAATAAATTCTGATGACTCTCTGAATGGTATTTTTAATAATGATTTTGCAATTGAGATGTGGGTATCTGGTATTGATGATTCTACGATTCATGATAGAGTTATTTTATCACTGGCAAGGCACAATAGGGATATTTTGCAGCTGCGGGAAGATGCAAAGTATCTGTCTCAGCTAATTTTTACATTGGAAGGAAATATTTTCCGGTACAACAAGCTTGAAGATGATTATAGAGGCCATAGATTCTACCATATATGTGTTACAAGATCAGGCAATATTATTTATCTGTATATGAATGGAACAATTATTGATCAGTTCCCCATATTAATTGATTTAGCTATTGATAAAATTTTAATTGGTGCCTCTGCCCTTGGATTTTCTGATTCAACCTTATGGATTGGTTATATGGATGAGTTTCGGATATGGTCTGTCTATAAAGACAATTCAGCAATTCAATTTCATTATAATAATCCAGACAAACTATGTATCCATTACAGTGAATCATGTATCAATAGCCTGAAAGTTATTTATAGATTTAACGATAGACTTAGAGATATAATTCCAAATGAGGCTAAAGGTATTTACGATGCGATGGTTGTAGGAAATATTACGGGGATTAACTGGTCATCTAAGAGTGTTAGGTAGCTATTTTTCTTTTTACTCTGTTTAGTCTTTTTATTAATTGTTGAATGTCTTCTCTTTTTGTATTACTTATTCTTTCAAGAGCCATCTCAATATATTTTAATGCTTCTTTATAGTTTTTCATCTTATGTTCGTAGTATTTTGCAAGTTCTATATAAGGGGTTAAGTAAAATGGATCATCAATTTTTATAGATTTCAAAAATACACTTTCCATTTCTCTAAATATCTTTTTCTTTTTGTATAGCATGCCAAGTTTTATTAGAAATTCTTTTTTTACGAATGATGGTATATTGTGACTGATTAGCTCTTTATACTCTTCAATTGCTCTGTCGATTTCCCCTTTTTTGGTTAAGATTTTTGCTCTTGATTTTTTTATAGATGGGGTGTTTGCATGTGGGTCGATATTGTGGAAATGTTGCCAGATAGCAATTGTTGTAAGTACCAGTGAAAGTATGTCCTGTCTATTGTGATCAAATATTGGTTTTATTTCTTTCGGGTCTGATGTATGAAGATATCTGAAATAATATCTGGGCACCTCTTCGCCTGGAATATCGTTTTCTCTTTTTATTGAAAGAATTTTTTCCTCGATTGTGGAAAGCTTGCAATTTTCAAGTTCCAGATTCCACAGCTGTCTTGCAGGGTAGAGAAGGTCAAGATGTGAAAGATTTTTAAAAGGGGAGTCAAGCATATTTAAGATATAGCGGGATTCCAGAATTGGTATATCAAAGGCTTTTCCATTAAAGGTAATCATTGTACTGTAAGATTTTAAAAAATCGGCAAGTAATGATAGCATTCCCGCTTCTTTGTTAAAGTTTTCAATAAAATATTGATCAATAAAAAATTTTTCCTCGCTCAGATAGCCAATACCGATTATAAAACTGATTGTTCCAGTACCTACAGATAATCCTGTTGTTTCTGTATCAAGGAATATTGTCTGGTTAAAATCAATTGCGTCTATCTGTTTAAAATTACCAAGTTTTGCCAGCCATGTATCATTTATCTGTAATATTTCCTCTAATTTCCTATTTCCCATTCTATTTGAAATTTGAAATTGACTTCTTGCGATAAATACATCACCATGTGGGGTATTATACCATTTTCCGTTAATGAAATGTTCAATATTTTTATAATCTTTAATAACCACCTCTTCAGGAAAGAATTTTTCTCTTGTAGATTTTTCATATATTCTCTGAAGTTTTTCTTTAAGGTTTGATATTTTAGCGGGTTCTATTTTTGATTTATCCTGTCTTTCCAGGAAGTTTTTTAATTGCCTTGATAGGTCTGCCATTTCTTCTTAGCTCAATTTATTCATTTTTAAATTAATAAAATTTTATAAAAAATTTCTTACTTTTAATACAATTTAGGATTGTATGTTTGGTAAAAAAAGATAAATTAATACAGAGCTTTTGATGGGGCAGATATTGAAAATATTAATTCTATGTACCGGCAATTCCTGTCGGAGTCAGATGGCAGGGGGGGTCTTGAAATCCTTTGACAGTAGGATCGAGGTACTCTCCGCTGGCTCTGAACCTACAGAAAAGGTGCATCCATTAGCGGTGGAAGTAATGAAAGAAATTGGTATAAATATAAAAAGTGGAAACGAACCCAAGAATGTGTCTGAGTTTCTTGATCAGGATTTTGATATGGTTGTTACCGTATGTGATAATGCAAAAGAGAACTGCTCATTTTTTTCAGGTAAAGTTAAAAAAAGGTTCCATATTGGTTTTGAAGACCCTGCAAATTTTCAAGGAAATTATGAGGAAAAACTCAATAAATTTCGAGTGATTAGAGATGAAATAAAGAAAAAGTTTTATGAATTATACAAAAATGAGATCATTAAAAAATTATAAGATCGTTATTGTTCTATTAATTAGTATTCTTGTTTATAATTGTAAGATTCTAAAGATAGAATCACCACCTACACTGCCATGTAAAGGCTATGATAAAGTCATAAAATCTGGCAGACCCCATATAATTGAGTTTGGTAATAAATGGTTCGGACCGAGTATGGCAAATAGAAATTTTTTAAAAGATTTCTGGTACAAATATAGAGATGAAGTTGATGTCTATTTTGTAAATGTATTAGATTGCGATGAGATTGTCTTAAAATATGATATATTCTTTATCCCTACTATTTTAATTTTTAACAAAGAGGGTGAAGAAATATTTAGGTGGGTGGGGCAGTGGAATAAAGATGATTTTTATCGAGTTATAAAAGCTATGAAGATAGTAAAATGGAGAGATGGAAATAAAAGATAACAATCGCTGCTTTGTCTGCGGTCTGGATAGTGAGAAGGGATTCAGGTTACCTTTTATGATTGTGTTCATAATTTTGTGTAAAAATCTGGTCACCCTATAAAAAATACAAATTAATTATATACAAATATGGAAATATTATGGGACAAAAGTTAAAAGAGGACTTTTACGTTAATAAAAAAAAGAAATAATATAGAAAAGCAATCGTGAATATACAAAGAGCAGGGTTTCAAAGTAAATATTACAATTATTCTAAATGAGCTAAAAAGAGATTTAAGCAAATTGAGACAAGATTTGTCGTGTATACTTAGAAGTCATACATTTATATTTCTCAAAGGGGTCCTTTTAAGATAATGTTTCTGCTAAATCATTTGTGCATATTAGCGAAGTATTTAATACTGATATTAAACGACTTTATTTGAATCTAAGTTAAAAAAGGTGTGGTAGCAGAAAAATATTTTTAATAAGGCTTGACAAATAAGCTAAAATTGCTTATACTATGAACAAACGTTTGTTCTGTGTTTTGAATAAAAACTATTCTATATGTCTGAGTTGGAAAGAAATCATAAAAGGAGGAGGTAACATGAAAAAAGAAATTGTTATGTTTTTGGTTTTTTGTAGTCTTTTTCTTTTTGTATCATCTTTAGTATATGGTCAAGGTGATAATTCTCAGGATCCAAACGTTAATCTTGCTTTGCTTGATGAGGCTACTGTCAGTGGTTCCGTTCCAGAAGGTATGGCAAGGGGGAAGCCAGAAGATATTCTCTGGGATCCAGTTAAACAAGATTTTGCTTATCCATCAGAATATCATGAATATGGAATTCCCTTTGAGGATAAGTTGGTTGCAACAAAAGATGATCCATTCTATTGGATGGTTGAATGGCAAACACCCAAAAATATTAATTACATTACGGTTGGTGGAGCTTACGAGAATCAGCCGCAGCCAAATACTCCGTGGGCTATACAATATTGGGATAGTGAAAATGAGAAGTGGATTGATGTCCCTAAAGCCCATAATGGATGGGAAGCTGATACGTTAAATGGAGTGGGCGGTTGGATTAACAATGGGGTATTTCAATGGCGAGGTTTAGAGCCAATTGTCACTACAAAGTTAAGGGTTATAGCATATTGTGATACAACGGATGAATTTGTGGATAATGATACTTTAAAGAGTATTCATTTTAGAGGTACAAATGGTAATGTTAAATCTGTGCTTATACAATACCTGGATTTTTCGAATGCAGAGCCAGATAATGAAAAAGATGAAATGGTTAATTTAGGGTTATTGCCAGAAGCCGTTGTCAGTGCTGCATTTAAAGCCAGGGAATATGAATATATCCGTGGTCAGCCTGCAACTATCTTATTTGATCCTGTAAAAGGTGATTTTTATGAAATTACTGAGTGGGGTGAATTTGGATATCCTTTTGAATTTGATGCTGGATATCCTACAGAGGAGGATCCTTTTTACTGGATGGTTGAATGGCCAGTACCAAAATATGTGAATTACTTTACATGGGGCGGAGTTTACGGAAACCAACCTCAACCGTATACACTATGGGCTGTTCAATATTGGGATGGAGAAGAATGGGTTACTGTTATGAATGGTGTAGGTGGATCTAAGGCTGAAGGCAGACCGGGTGTTGATACGGATGCAGAATCTGTATGGCAGTCTGAAACACCTATTGTGACAACAAAATTTAGACTTGCTGTGTGGTCTGATGGGATAAATCCACTTGTGAGTTTTCATATAAGAGGTAGAGGTGGACACACTTGGAACTGGGATGAAAGAGATTCAACCTTTAAGGCGGTTCTTCTCCAATATCGCGATTTAACAAAGATAGCTGACGAGAAAACCGATGATAGACCGAAAGATTTTTCATTACGTCAAAATTATCCAAATCCCTTCAATCCGATCACAGAAATAGCTTTTACTGTATCGAAAAACGAACATGTAAAATTGAGCGTTTACAATCTCAAGGGAGAGGAAATATGCGTTCTACTGAATGAGGTAAAAAAGCCGGGAGATTATAAAGTCATTTTTGATGGCAGTTCTCTGAGCAGTGGCGTTTATCTTTATCGCTTAGAAACAGAGAGTGGTTTTTCACTTACAAGAAAGATGGTTTTGATTAAGTAGAAATAGTAAAAAATGGGTGGGGGATTGATTAATTGAATATCCCCCACCCGATTAATATAATATCATATATATCGAGAGGGAAGATATGAGGGTTTGGGAACTCGCTAAGGTGTTAATAGTAACTGTGTGTCTAGTTGTAGGGTTTGGGTACCCGCAAACTAGTGGAAAAATATCAGGTAAGGTGGTAGATGAAAAAACTGGGGAGCCGCTTGTAGGTGTAAACATAGTCATTTTAGGTACTCAAATGGGGACTGCATCTGATAATAATGGAGGATTCTTTATATTTAATATTCCCCCAGGAAGTTATGATATAGAGTTTCAAATGATTGGATATAAAAAAGTTAAGTTGGAAGATGTGATAGTAAATGTTAACAGAACTACATACTTGAATATTAGTATGTCACAATCTGTAATTGAGGGTGAAGAAGTTGTTGTCTATGCGAAAAAGATTGAGATAAAGAAAGACCAAACGAGTTCTGTTAGGAATATAACTTCGGAAGAAATTAATAAATTACCCATAGATAACATGTATCAAATAGTAAGTCTTGAACCGGGTGTGGTTGGTTCGCATTTTAGAGGTGGTAGAGGTGATGAGGTATCATATATGGTCGATGGTATAGCTGTAACTGAATCTTTTTTTCATGAAAGTCAAACGGTTGAGCTAAATCCTGATATAATTGAAGAAGTGGAGGTAATAACTGGGACTTTTAATGCTGAATATGGAAATGCTATGAGTGGGGTAGTAAATATTGTAACGAAAGAAGGAAGTGAGAAATTTAATATGTCGGGAGAAGTAAGTGTTGGAGATTTCTTGACCACACATAAAGATATTTTTATTGGATTAGATAATAATAAAGTGAGGATAAAAGATTATAAAATAAATGTTTCTGGTCCACTATTCGGTAAGTTTTTAAGATATTTAATAAATTTTAGGTATTACTACAATATGGGGCATTTATACGGAATAAATATTTTTAATCCTGATGATTATAGTGATTTTAGTAATTATCCAATTTCCTGGATAAGCGAGAAGAATGGGGATAGCTCTTATGTCCCCCTTGAAGATGATAAAGAAACTTCTTTGTTTGCTAAATTTACGCTAAAACCTATTTCTTCTCTGAAATTAAACGTAATTTATAATTGTAACACTAGTGATTTTCAAAACTATAATCATCAATTTAAATACAATCCTTATGGATTGCCAACCAGTCACGAAAGGACTAATTTTATAGCGCTATACGTAAATCATATGTTGTCAACGAATATGTTTTACGAATTAAAATTGTCTTATAATAAGTATAAATATGGCAATTATGTTTTTGAAGATCCTCTGGACAGTGGCTATGTTCATGATTTTTATGGTCGGATAACAGGTCAATGGTTTTCAACAGGAGGACAAATTAAAGGTCATACAATTAGGACGGAGAAAAAAACAAATGTAAAATTTGATTTTAATTGGCAAGTTAATAAAAATCATGGTATTAAAGCGGGTTTTGATCTAAATAATGTTTTTTTGAATAATAGGTATGCTAATATAAGAAATAAATACGAGGGCTCTTCATTAGAAAGTATTTTTATAATTGATAGTCTTTCCGGTAAGCGTATGTATCCTTATTATAAGCCCGAAATTAGGTCTGATTCTTCGATTTATACTGATTATTACAAGAAAAATCCGATTCAATTTTCTGCGTATATACAGGATAAAATGGAATTTGAATCGATGGTAGTAAATGCAGGTGTCCGCTTTGATTATTTTGATCCAAATACTATGTATCCAACGAACTGGAGGAACCCGGCAAATCAAGACTATTTCGAGGATGAATCAAGAATGAGTAAGTATCCGAAGGTAAAACCTCAATATTTATTTAGTCCTAGGTTGGGTCTTTCTTATAAATTGGGTGAGTATGCACTTTTACGTTTTGGCTATGGTCATTTCTTACAGATACCAGCTTATAATTATTTCTATCAGAATAATGATTTTATAGTTACAGAATTAGCGTTAGTGGGGAATCCGTTACTGAAATGTCAAAAAACTGTTCAATATGAGATTGGATTGTGGCAGCAATTGACTGGTAATATGAATTTGGAGATTGTGCTATTTTATAAAGATTTTTATGACTTGCTAAGCTCAAAATTGATTTACACATATAGCCAAATACGATATGGTTTGTTTTGTAATAAGGATTATGGAAATGCTAGGGGGTTGGAATTGAAGTATCAATTTCGCTCTGGAATGTATTTTGTAAATGTTAATTATTCACTGCAGTATTCTAGAGGAGTGGCAGATAGTCCGTATCTAGCATTTAATCGTGCGGGACAAGATATGGATCCGGTGAATAAGCTCATTCCAATGTCATGGGATCAAAGACATACTTTAAAGGTTGCTATGGGATATGAGGGGAGAAAAAGTGGGGTGACAATATTGATGAATTACAACACTGGAACGCCCTACACTTGGACTCCTATTTCCGAAAGCCCATTAGTTTTAATTAATCTATTGCCAAATAATCAATGTAAACCCTCTCAGTTTTGGGTTGATATTAATGCATATTACAACTTAGGTACCATAAAGGGAACAAGCATAAGGTTAACTTTAATTGCATATAATGTTCTGGATAGACTGAATGAAGTATCTGTGAATAGTACAACTGGAAGGGCTTACACGGGAATTGTTCGTCCAGTAGATCTTTATACATATAGAAGTGATTTCAGTATTTATTACGATGTTTTACATAATCCGGGAATGTATGGTGCTCCACGTTCAATTAGAGTTGGATTGGAATTTAATTTTAATAAGTAGTTATGGGGGGAATAAGGATGAATAAATTTAGAAGAATAATTATTGGAGTTCTGGTCCTAATTCAAGCTTGCTTATATAGCTCGAAGTTGTTTTCCCAGGGTAGAATTTATGAAGGTCCAGATGATCCTGCAGGTGATAGAAGTGCTGTTAGAATGGGGGTGATGGATGGAAATCAGTTTTTAACAGTTTTTTTTAACAATACACAAATAGGATACAAATATATGGTGGATGGTTCAAAATGGCCAAGAGATTCAGAAAAGGGAATACAGGTATTTGATGTTTTGGCTGTTTTGCTTGGGGCACAGGTATTTGTTGAAAATGATTCCATTCCGGTCACAGATTTGTCTGAAATAATGGCAAGGAAGGATCTTGATTCATTATATTTTATAGAGACTTACTGGAACTATGAAGATATGCTTGATAGAAATCCAGAGGGAGATATTGTCTGGGGGCTTTACCCTGTTCCAGGTTACTTTAATCCTTTGAGTGAATCTCCTGCTATAAGCAACGATCCTTTTTCGTGGCCTCCTGAGGGATGGCCAGCTCGTGGTGATGAGAAGAAATGGCCAGGAGAGTGGAATGGTAGATTTGGGCGAGGTGTTAAATATGCTCAATTAGAATGTTGTTTTGTTGCTAATGACGCGCAAGATCAGGAATATCTTACACCTGGAAGAAGGATTAAGTATTACCCAAGACCTGGAGTATTTATAGGGGATAAAAATCCAAATGTTACTATTCAGAAAGGTAAACCATGGGGTGGTGTGGGATATCGTGTAGAAGTGAGAGGTTATCAGTGGGAAAATCCTCAGACAAGGAATGTAATTTTTTGGGAGTATAATATAACTAATATTTCAGATTATGATATCCCACGTGCAATATTTGGTTTTTTTGTGGATATGGGAGTAGGAAATGCTTTTAATGTTTGGGATGATGGTGATGACCTTGGTGGTTTTGAAGAAAGTATGGAATTGGCATATGTTTGGGATTCAAATAATATGGGTGCAGGCGGATACGCTCCTGGAACATGTGGTATAGCTTTTTTGGAAAGTCCTGGCATATATAATGATGGAATTGATAATGATGAGGATGGTTTAGTGGATGAAAGAAGAGATAATGTTGCTACTAAGAAAGTAGGCCCTTATGATGGTATTTCGGATCTATCTAAGTTTTTATCGTATTATGGTAAGAAAGAGGAAGATTTAAAGGAGCATTGGGATGCTGATGAAGATCAAGATTGGCAAGATGGTATAGATTTGAATGGTAATGGTGTTTATGATATTGGAGAATATGCAGGAGATGATGTAGGCCTTGATGGTGTTGGCCCCGGTGATATAAACTATACCGGACCAGATCCTGATGGTACAGAGTGTAATCATAAGCCTGATATGGTGATAGGTATAAATAGTGAACCCAATTTTGGTATAAACGATGTATCAGAATCAGATATGCTAGGTTTAACAAGCTTTCATTTTATACCTTGGCCGTTCACCAATCCACCTTGTCCAAGATTTGACGAAGATTTATATAAATTGGTTGCAGATCGAAATCTAGTGAAATATACAGGGCCACCAAGTGATTATGCTCCTGTATTTGGTTCAGGGCCTTTTGTATTAAGTAAAGGCACAACTGAAAGAATATCATGTGCATTAATGGCAGCGTATGAAGATGTTGCAAGTCTAAATAGTGGTGATCCGCCTTATTTATTGATGGAGCAAAAAAAGGTAGTTCAGATGATTTATGAGAATGATTATAGATTTGCTAAACCACCCGAAATGTCAACTTTACATGCAACAGCTTTAGATGGTAAGGTTATCTTATATTGGGATGATAGAGCGGAAAAGTTAACTAGGGAGCCTTTACTTGGTGGTGAGAATGATTTTGAAGGGTATAAATTATACAAATCAACGGATCGTTTCTTTTCTGACGCATCAAGAGTCAGAGATGCATTTGGTAATGTTTCAGGGAAAGTGCCAATCTTTCAATGTGATTTGAAGAATGATTATTATGGTTTTACTGACTATGCACTAGTAAATGGTGAATCGTTTTTCCTAGGAAGAAATACAGGTATAAGGCACTATTATATAGATGAAGATGTAGAAAACGGAAGAACATATTATTACTATATAACGGCGTATGACCATGGTATACAGGGTCTGGGAGTAGATATAGCACCTTCTGAGACTGTACCATCAATTGTAGTTGATGAGAATGAGGAAATAGTTTATATGAGTCCAAATGTTCAGGTAGTGACTCCCCATCCTTTAGCAAGTGGTTATATTCCACCTAGTATAGAATTAAACTCTCCTGATATAATTAAAGGAACTGGGGAAATTAGCTTTGATGTAGTAAGCCAAACAGATCTTAAGCCGAACCATGTTTATAAATTAAGTTTTAAAGTTGATACGATAAGAGTGTTTGGGAAAGAAGGAAAAGGATATCCACTCGGAATTTTCTACAGGAATATAGGATATACTATTTATGACACTATTGAAAAAAAGATATTGGTAGAAGAAAGCCCAGAACATTATACAGGTAATAATATTCAATATGATATGGTTGGCAGATTTTATCATATTAATTCAGAATTAGTGGAATCGGATTTTTTTGATGGTATAATTTTCCGAGCTACTAATATTCCTGTTGAGGCTCGACTAGATTCTTCAAGAATAGGTTGGATATCAGGAGATTCTCCAATAGAAATTACGGTGTCGGAAAATGCTTATAAGCTCTTTCCATGGCAATATGATATAGTCTTTACTGGAGGAGCTGAACAATACACAACCATTTCTAATGATTTTAAGAGTATGTATTCTGTCGAAGGGATAACTCTCTTTGATAGATCATTAATACTACCAGCTACTTTTGATTTTTATGTGGAAAATAAATTGTTCAGAGATTCAACTGGAAGTTTTTACAAATTAGATTTAGTGGCATATGATGCAAATAAAAATGGTCAGTTTGATATATTGGAAGATTATGTTATTGCCGGATATGCTTCTAATGAGGATGGCGAGTATAAGTGGATGGTAAGTTTATTTGCTTTTAATTTCAGACAAGCAAATTCGGAAGAAAATTTACCCAAAGCTGGAGATGTTTATAGAATTGATGGAGTAAGGCCTTTTACTGCAGATGATGTATACTATTTTGAAATATTGCCACCTTCTGAGGAAGAGGTTTCGAAAGCCGAGGATTTGGACAAAATAAAAGTTGTTCCCAATCCATATATTGTTACAAATTTGCTAGAACCAGCGGTTCGTAATATTTATTTAAATCAAAGACGCAGAATTATGTTTACAAATATTCCATCGCAATGTGAGATTAAAATTTTTACGATAAGTGGATATTTAGTAGACGAATTTGAAGTCAACAACGAGCATAGCAATGGTATAGCTTATTGGGATTTGCTGACAAAAGAGGGAATGGAGATAGCACCTGGTGTTTATGTATATTATATAAAATCTAAGAAGACGGGTAAAGTTAAAACCGGTAAGTTTGCTGTTATTAAGTAATTATAATTAAGATTAGGGGTGAAAAATGATGAATAAAAATTTTATATCGCGAGTTTTAGTGATTATCTACCTAGCAATAAGTCTTGTATATGCCCGTTTTTCTCCGAATCGAGTAGGTACAACTGTAGCAAATTTTCTGGAGCTGGGATATGATCCAAAAGGAATTGCTATGGGTGATGCATATGTAAGTATAGCAAACTCATTGTCGAGTATTTATTGGAATCCAGGTGGTTTATCATTTATGAATAAAAAAGAAGCGTTCTTTTCTTATCAGCCATGGATAGTGAACACTAATACATTTTTTTGTGCTGCAGGTATACCTGTTAAAAATGTAGGAACTTTTGCAATTTCATTATTTGGTATTGATTATGGTGAAATGGAAGTAACAACTGTGGAGTTGCAGGATGGAACAGGTGAAACTTTCTCTCCGCGCGATTTGGCATTTACGTTTTCTTATGGGCACCTTATTTCTAGCTGGTTTGGCTTTGGGGCAACAATAAAATATATCAACTCATCTATATATCACTGTAGTGCAAGTGCTGTATCTGCAGATTTTGGAGTTATAATCCAGACGAAATTTTTTTCGCCGACGAGTGATGGGAAGTATGGTATGAAAATTGGGATGTGTTTATCTAATTATGGTAGTCGGATGAGATACCGTGGTTTAGATTTGTTAAGATCCTTAGATATAGCACCTGATGAGGCTGGAAACTATAAAGATGTGCAAGTAGAATTCAAAACTGATTCGTGGGAACTACCATTGATATTCCGAATAGGTTTTTCTTTAAATCCAATAGCTTCGACAAATCAGCTTTTAACTTTAGCATTGGATGCCATACATCCAAATAATAATAGTGAATCAGTAAATGTTGGAGTTAAGTATTTAATCCGTTTACCAGGTATTGCAGATTTCATCTTTCGAGCTGGTTATCGAGGGTTGTTTATGGAAGATTCTGTATTTGGCCCCACATTTGGATTCGGTATCTTGATACATGTAAATAGGGGTGTGTCACTTCGATTTGATTATGCATTTCGTAGTATAGGAGTATTAGGAAATAGCAATGCTATAGGGTTTAGTTTCTTAATAAATTAGCTCGATAATTGTTTGCGCTTTAGATTTTTTATAATGAGCGAATTATTAAATAATTTTCGACATCTATTGTAAATAGTAAGCTGATTCATTGAGAGATAGGAGGAAATAAGGAATGAACAGATTTTTTTTCGTTAGTGTAATACTATTACTATTCATTTTTAATGCCTGTACTTATAGAGATGAAGGTTCGTCATTAAAAGTAAATGAAAAGATACGGGTTATACTTGATACGGATGCAAACAACGAGATGGATGATCAAAATGCGATTGCGTGTTTACTGTTTAATGATAATGTTTTTGATATCGAGGGGATAACAGTTAATAGGACTTATAATGGTGGAGATGTAAACAAACATTTTGAGGAAGCGGAAAGGATAGTGAAGTTATGTGGTTTTGAGGATAGGGTTAGGGTTTACAGGGGAGCTAATGGTACATTTAAGGATATAATTGCCCACATTAATGAAGAGGGTTTTGATGGTCATGAAGCTGTAGATTTCATTATTCAGAGAGCTAAGGAGTCAGATAAGAGGAGGTTGGTATTATTGGGTATAGGGAAGCTGACCAATATTGCATTGGCTATATATAAGGATCCGAGTATAGTTAAGGATGTTCGGGTTGTATGGTTGGGGTCAAATTATCCGATGCCGGGGGAGTATAATTTAGAGAATGACACATCGGCATTAGGTGCAATTTTAAAATCTGATGTTCAGTTTGAGATGGTAGTTGTACGTTATGGAGAGAATACTGGAGCTGATGCGGCAAAGGTAGATTTGGAGACCTTTCGAAGTAAGATGAAGGGTATAGGACCGCGAATAGAGGAGCCGATAGTAGGTAGACACGGAGGTGAGTTTAATTGCATAGGGGATTATTTGGTTAACTTGTTTGAGAATTTTCCAGGTAGGCCTAAGAGTAGGCCACTATTTGATGTAACAGCGGTTGCAATATTAAAAAATCCATCATGGGCAGATCGTCTTGTTGTGAAGGGGTTACAATATGTAAATGGAAGATGGGAAAAGATTAAAAACGTAGATAGAAGTGTTGTAATATGGGAAAATTTGGATTGTAAGAGTATTATTAGCGACTATTATAATACATTTTTGAAGGTGCATAATTAGTGGTAATGTGTATGTGAATTGAATAGAGGATTCTATATGAAAGTCAAATTAGGTATTATTTTTCTGCTTGTAATCTTATTGAAAAACTCTCTGGTTTCGCAAATTTATATTGTAAAGCAAAAGAATGATCTATGCTATATATGGATTGAGACCGAAGCAGGTAATATAAATCAACCAATGTTGATTCATTATAATGAAAAGGCTTCTGGGGGACAGTATATTGAGGTTAAGGAAGGTAATAATAATATTATAAATCCTCCTAAAGATGGCCGTTTTACATATCGATTTAGAGTTAATAATGCTGGAACCTATAAAATATGGGGTCGAGTCAAAATTGATATGGATTATGAAGATGCTTTTTGGGTTAGAATGGATGATTCAAAATGGGTCCTATGGGATGGTATAGATGTTAACTGTGAATGGCATTGGGATGAAGTACACGACTATAGAAATCAAAAAGAAGTTGTAACCTATTATCTTGAACCAGGCATACATACACTTACATTGACTTACGGTATGGATCAGGCCCGTATAGATAAATGGTTCATTACTAATGATATGGGCTTTATTCCTACAGGGAAAGGTCCTGGTGTCGACGCGGTTTTTCAGATTGATACCGAAATTCCTCTAGTTAATAAACTCATTCAATTCGATGGATCTTACTCGTCAAGTACCGAAGGATCTATTGTTTCTTGGACTTGGGATTTTGGAGATAATATTCGTACTTCTGGGAAAAGGGTAAAACATGGGTTTATGAAAAAAGGTATTTATCAAGTTAGTCTTATTGTTAAAGATGAAAAGGGGTTACAGAGTAAGGTAATAAAAAAAATACATGTTTATGACAATGAGCCTGTAGTTCAAATTAGTATTTTATCTGATCGTCCTAAACCCGGAGAAACAGTAACGTTTGATGCTTCAGGGTCATTTGATCCAGATGGGGAAATAGTACGTTATTATTGGGATTTTGGGAATGGAGTTGTTCAAGAAGGTAGTGTTGTTAAGTATGTATATGGTAAACCTGGCGAATATTATGTTAACCTTACAGTGATTGATGATAAAGGATTGGTTGTCAGTCGAAAAAAACTGATGACAGTTATAACCGGAATTCCAAAGAAGGTTATTCTTGAAACGGATATGTGTTTAGATGTAGATGATGTAGGCGCATTAGCCATGCTACACGGTTTAGCCAATAATGGTGAAGCTGAGATATTAGCAATTTGTTACAACGAAGTCCATCCATCAGGGCCGGCAGCCATTGACGCTATCAACACATGGTACGGAAGAGGTGATATTCCCATTGGAGTATATAAAAAGAAACTTCCTGAACCTGATCATTCTGCTTATTTGGATTCTGTGGCCAAATTCCCGCATGATCTTGAGTGGGAAAATGCTCCCAGTGCACTGGAAGTTTATGCTAAAGTTCTTTCTGCTCAACCGGATCATTCAGTAACTATAGCCAGTGTTGGGTTTCTAAATAATCTTTATGAATTATTAAAAGCTAAACCTGATCTGGTAAGGAAAAAAGTTAAAGAATTGGTAATTATGGGTAGCAGATATGGAGGAGGATTCAATTTAGAAAGACATGGGACAAAATATATGTCTGAGTATGTAATTAGAAATTGGCCTTCGCCAATTGTTTTTAGTGAACTAGGTACAGGTATGTTGACCGGAGAAGGATTAAGGAATGCACCCAAAGAAAATCCGGTACGAGAGGCTTATTACCAATTTTTTTATAAGCATTTTTGCAGTCGACACAGCTGGGATCAAATAGCTGTACTTTATGCAGTCCGAGGGATATCCGATTACTTTTCTGAATTAATTGATGTTGAAAGATGGGGTATGCCTCCTGGGCAAAGAACGTATTTTAGAGCGAAGTTAAGTCCTGAAAGTTGTGCAAAAATTATTGAAGATTTGATGCTTAAACCACCTGCTAGTGGGAAATGAGATTTATTAGTGTGATGGAGATTTGGTGTATCTCTAAAGTAAAATGTATTTAAGGAGGACTCTATATGGGAAAGAAGCTATCTAAATTATTTTTGTTAATGTTGGTTTTTGCTGGGACCTATTTTGGGAATTGTTTTTTGGATGCTAAAGAGAAGGTAAAAGTTATATATGAAACAGATATGTGTGCAGATGTAGATGATGTAGGTGGTTTAGCTATACTTCATGCTTTAGCAAATAATCAGGAAGCTGAAATACTTGCAGTTTGTTACAATGAAGTTCATGACTATGGACCTCCAGCAATTGATGCGATAAATACCTGGTATGGTCGTGGAAATATACCAATTGGCATTTATAAAGGTAACCTTTCAGATCCTGACTACTCGTCGTATTTGTATTTTGTTGCTCAATATCCACATGATCTTGAAAAGAAAGATGCACCAAGTGCTTTGGAAGTTTATCGATCTATTTTGAGTAAGCAACCAGATAGTTCTGTTACTATAATAAGTGTTGGTTTTCTAAACAATATAAATGATCTTCTTGAAAACGAGTATGATTTGATTTCGAAAAAAGTTAAGAAGTTAGTTATTATGTGTGGGATATGGAATGATGGTTTTAATCTTGTACGACATGGTCTTGTTAATGTGTCTCAAAATGTTATAGAAAATTGGCCTACGCCTATAGTTTTTAGTCAACCAGGTGGAGATATTTTAACAGGTTCATGCCTAAAGAATGCGCCAACTACCAATCCTGTTAGAGAAGCATACTCTCGATATTTCAATTGCCAATTTAAAGATAGACCCAGTTGGGATGAAATTGCTGTATTATATGCTGTTAGAGGGTTGTCGAATATGTTTTATGAAGTGAGTTCGGGAACTGGTCGTCTAGAAAATGGTTATGAATGGCAAATGAAACCAAATTTTAGAACTTATATAGAGAAACGATTATTTAATAGCGAGTATGAAGAGATAATTGAAGATTTAATGATGCAATCTCCGATAAGAGTTGACTTCAATGCTGAACCGGAATTTGGTTGGGCTCCTTTAGAGGTTTTTTTTGATGCGTCGATTTCATATCTAGGTTTGGATAAAGTGATTAAGGAATTTTACTGGGATTTTGGAGATGGGACCACAGGAGAGGGTGATAAAGTGACTCATCTATATAGTAGTAGTGGAGAGTATGAAGTGAAATTGACAGTTAAAGACAATGAAAATGAATGTTATGATACATCTAAAGTAATAAATGTCTATGACCCTATTTTTAGTCCCGTATTGTATTTTGGAGATGCAAGAAATTACGAGAGAAAGCAAGAAAATCTATGGGCAACGAAAATAGATAATGGAGATTTGCGCTATTATTTGAGTAATGGTGAAAGATCTGGAGCTGGTTCTTTGCCTGGTTTTTGTTTTGTAAAGGATAGTTTGTACTCCGATTTTAATCTAACTTTGGATTTTCGTACAGGGGAATCTGATATTAAGCAAGCTGAAGCTTGTATAATTTTTGGATATCAAGATGAAGGCAACTGTAATTATTTGTTTTTGACTGCTAACGGCTCACGTTTGGTAAGTGTGACAAATAACCAGGAAATTTATTTGAATTGGACTAAAGAAGAAGGTGTTCCTGATAATAAGTACCATAGATTAGAGATGAGTCTAACTGATAATCGTATAGAGGTAACTTTAGATGATACTCAACTGTTGGAATGTTCTAGTTCAAGGTTGGTAAGGAGAGGTAGGATTGGGTTTGGTTCGAGAAACTATTCAGTTTACTTTGATAATATTAAAGTTATTTGTAATGAAACATCTATTAAGGAATCTTCCGTGGGGAAAATGCCTCAAGATTTTTGTGTGTTAGCTTATCCAAATCCATTTAATTCTCAAGTAAATATTCAGATTAAGATTCCAGAGGATTTAGGAATTAAGTTATTAGTGTATGATATAAATGGTAATTTAATTTCTACTTTAGTCAACAGGTTATTACCTGCGGGGACGTATAATGTAATATGGGATGGGAAAAATGATTGTGGACGTAGCATAACCAGTGGTGTTTATTTTGTAAAAATGATTTCGAATAATTTACTGAGTACGAAAAAGGTAGTTGTAATTAAGTAATCTGTGTTATGAGAATGACGTTGTATCCGGTTATATTTAAAACGTATAAGTGTAGAAAATTGAATTCGATATTTGTTTGCATTCTTCTAATGATATTTATTTTATATTCAAATTGTGGAAGAAAAGGTTTCTATGGCGGTGATGTTAAAATTTTGGCAAAGATTGGAAATAAGACTATTTCAGTAGGTGAATTTTATCAGAGATCTGAATTTACTATAAGACCTAAATATTGCCGACTAAATAATAATGTGCATAAAAAGATTATTTTAAATTCACTAATAGCTGAAAAATTGTTAGCTATTGAAGCTGAAAAAAACAAAGATTTCTATAGCAATTTTAAAAAGAGCGAAAGTATTCAAAATTATATTGTAGGAAGAAAAGAACAGGCAATGAGGCAGTTACTCTTTAGGAAAGAAGGAATTGACAAGGTTACTTTAAATGAGGAAGAAATTAGAGATTTATATAATTCAATAGGGAGAACATATGAAATAGAATACTTTTATTTTAGAGGAGATAGTATAGCAAAGAATATTATTAGTGAAATGGAGAATTTCTCTTTTGAGGAGGTATATAAAAAAATTTGGGGTAAGGAAAAGGTACCCACAAAAGATGTATCGTGGAAGACTATGATGAATCCTGTGGTTAGGGAAGCTTTGTTTTCGAAACCATTGGAAAAAGGGAAAGTACTTGGCCCGATCAGGTATAGTCCAAATGAATATTTAATGATGAAGATATTAGGTTGGGAGGACAAAATAGCCGTTTCTAAACAGGAACAATTACAAAGGATGGAAATGGTTAAGGATGAACTAAAGAGAAAAAAAGCCATTAGGATTTATGATCAATTTGTTTTAAAAATAATGAAAGGTAAAAGGTTAGATTTTTATAAAGATACATTTTATAGTTTGGCAGATTACCTGAAAAAAATATATCTAAAGAATCCGGATGAAACTAAGGAACTTTTCAAAGATTCCCTCTTTGGCCAAGAAGTTTCAAGCTATGATTCTTGTTGCTTGAATAATAAGTTAGAAGAACTACTTGATAAACCATTGCTAAAAGTAAATGATAGAATTTGGACAGTAAGGTCTTTTCTAAAAGATATGCAAAGGCATCCGCTCGTTTTTCGTAAGAAGATAAGGAGAGAAAGTGAATATTATGAACAATTGAAATTAGCAATGGTAGATTTAGTAAGAGATGTTTATTTGACAGAAGAAGCTTATAAACGTGGATATGATAAAGATTTGTCTGTAAGGCGTCATACTGCAATGTGGTATGATGCATTGTTATCTCAATATTATTTAGATTGTTACTTAAAGAGTAAATTTAATTGTAACATAGATAGCCTAAATACTATTTCTATAATAGAAAAATATTTGAATCCGTATATTGATAAATTGCAGAGAAAGTATTCAGATTTCATTTGGATAGATGTCGATGAGTTTAACAGAATTAAACTCACCCGTATAGATATGTTTGTTTTTCAGAGAAAACAACCGTTTCCAGATATTGTCCCAAATTTTCCTCAGTTAACTACAGACACAAGACTTGATTACGGCAATCCAATGAATTCTTATAGTTTTTTAAATAATCTTTTTAGAAGGTTTTCAAAGGGAAAATAATCTTTAAGTAGAATTAATATTTCGTAAGGCTTGACAAATAAGCTAAAATTGCTTATACTATGGACAAACGTTTGTTCTTTCCCAAGGGCATTATATTGCTCGAGAGGCTATGGTAGAGGAAAACAAAGGTAACAGAAACATAATTACGATAAAATATATCGCAGATAAACTGGGCGTATCCATAACGACGGTTTCCAGGGTGCTGAATGGGAAGGCAAAAGAGTACAGAATAAGCGAGAAAACTGCCAATGCTATTTTGAAGTTAGCAAAGGAACTGAATTATACACCTAATCCAATCGCAAAAAGTCTTAGGGAAAGGAAAACAAACACTATAGGTTTAATTATTCCCGATATATCAAATCCATTTTTTGCATCAATTGCGAAGAATATTGAAAATGAAGCAAGGAAATTTGGATATACGATTATGCTATGTGATAGCGGGGAAAATACAAGTCAAGAAGCTGAGTTGATAAAAATATTGATAAACAGAAGAGTCGATGGTTTTATAATATGTCCTGTTGGTATAAGTTCCGATCATTTGGAAATTATTTTTAAGAAAAAGATTCCTATAGTCATAGTGGACAGGTATTTCAAAGAGCTTAAATGTTCCTATGTCGTTTCCGACAATTATAAAGGTGCATACGACGCTGTTAACTACTTAATCAAATGCGGACATAAAGTGATTGGATGTATACAGGGTTTAATAGGAACATCGGTAAATAGTGATAGGGTTCAAGGGTATAAAGATGCACTAATTCATAATGGAATTGAGGTTGACAGGACCCTGATAACTGGCGATAGCTTCGGAGAGAAAAACGGATATATTGGAACGAAATTGTTATTGAATGGAAAAAATAAACCTACAGCTATACTAGCGTTGAGCAATTTAATCTCACTAGGGACTCTAAAAGCTATTAAGGAGGAGGGTTTAAGCATACCCCAGGATATCTCGGTTATATCTTTTGATGACCAACCATATTGCGAGTACCTTTCACCTCCCATGACCATGATTGCTCAGCAGAAAGCGGAGATGGGAGAAATAGCTGTAAAACTCCTGATCGATCAAATGAGCTCGACAGATACATCCTATAATGCTGGAAATACTATGCAGATAATGTTACCAACAAGACTAATAATTAGGAAATCAGTTAAAGATATCAATGAGTAAGTTTTTTCAAATTCAAAGGGGGAAACAAATGAGGAGGAGGTAAAATTACAATGAAAGGAAAATCTTTAAGCAGGAAATTTTTCTTATGCTTCCTTGTTATTGTATTGATTGTTGGGGGAAACGGCCTGAGGGGAGCAATCACAGGAAAAATTGCAGGTAAAGTTTATGATTCTGAAAGCGGGAAACCTCTGCCAGGTACAAACGTCATCATCGTTGGAACAACCTTAGGTGCTAGTACTGATGATAATGGTTATTTTTTCATTATTGATGTTCCTCCCGGTAAATATTCAGTAGCGATTAATTATATTGGTTATGAGAAAGTGGTACTGAAGGATGTTGTTGTAAGTTCTGGTAGAACTACAGAATTGAATGTACCTTTGAAGCCGACTACTGTTATGGGTAAAGAGGTTATAGTTACAGCAGAGAGGCCAATTGTTGAAAAAGACAAAACGGCTAGTGAAGTGATTTTGACACCGGAAAAGGTATCTCAAACATGGGTAAGGTCATTATCTGAGGTCTTGGAGATACAGCCAGGAATCTTTAGAGGACATTTTAGAGGCGGTACAAAATTAGAATCGAAATATATGTTGGACAATGTAAGTCTGAACAGTGGGTTGCTATCAGACAACTATCAGGGACTAAATTTAACTACGGTACAGGAAATTAGTGTTCTGACCGGTGGATATAATGCAGAATATGGGGATGCGATGTCGGGTATTGTCAATATTATAACAAAAGAGGGAGTACCTGGTATACACGGTACCTTTCTATTCAGAGTTCGTCCTCCTGGCAAGTACCATTGGGGAAGATATATGTATAGTAAAAAGAATTATGACTGGCAGCATTTTGACCTTGATTGGTGGACTGATCAAACTAATGATCCTAATAGTGAGTTTTATGGACTCAATCCAGATTCTCTATTCAATGTTTGGAGAGAAGTAATAACCCCTGATCCTGACCAAGCTAATTATACAAAGAGGGCTGAATACGAAACTGAAGCGACAATTTATGGTTCTCCATCTAGTAAGTTAAGTTTCCTTCTGTCTGGTAGGTATAAGAGGGGAGTGAATGTTTTTCCTCAGGTAATTCCGTACAATCCTGAGTTTAACTTTCAAGGAAAGGTGTCTTACAGCATTACCCCTAAGCTTAAAATAACTTTAAATGGTTTGTATGGTGGGTATGAAAGCGCTTCATCCTCTCTGCCCACTAATTTTCTATCTATTGAAACAGCCCAGGAGATGGCATGGAATGACCTCCCCGAATTGAGAGATCCGTATGAGTGGAATAAATATTGTATGAAAGGAGCCTGGGGTAGCCGTCCTGAGTTACGAAGGGTTAAGCAATTTTACATTAGATTAAAGCACATCTTGAGTTCAAGCACTTATTACAATTTAACTTTTAGTTTTCTTGATGATAAAATGAATAGAACGGATCATTATGGTTGGGTTAAAAGGGATGAAGATTATCCACATCAGTACCCTTGGTCTTTTGACGATGACGTTTTCGGTCCGTTAGGACATTACCTTGTTAAAGCTTATGAACATTGGGAAGATAAGTGGGAAAGTAAAGTCTATAATGTCAAGGGTGATATTTCAAGTCAGGTAAATAATAATAATTTGGTTAAAGCAGGTTTTGATATCAAATCTTATGATTTTTACTATGATCACCAAATGTCAGCTTACGAGGGTGGAATGAGATGGAATCTGATGAATGTATATGATGGGAAGCCCTACGAAGTTGCAATTTATGCACAGGATAAGATAGAATTTTCTGGTTTAATACTCAATGCCGGTTTGAGATTAAGCTTTTTTGATCAAAATAGAGAAGCACCCAAAAATATGTTTGATCCTTTAGCATATGAGGCAACTACCTCTGGAAATATAAAGCCAGGGTATCCCGGCATACCCGAAAAGGAAAGAACTAAGATGCAGATAGCACTGGCACCGAGGCTGGGAATATCTCACCCGATAAGTGAAAATAGCGTTCTCCATTTCATGTATGGTCACTTCTATCAGAGACCTTCTTGGCACAAAATGTTTGGTTTTCCATATATAAATTTTACAGAGGATTGGGACAAAGTATACGATCCGTATGACACCAGCACAGTGACGTACATGGACCAGTGGCAAGGGTATTATGGTAATCCTAAAATGGGATATGAGAAGACTATTCAATTTGAGATAGGATTTGACCAAAATATTGCTGATTTAGCACTATTGAGCATAACAGGGTACTATAAGGATGCCAGCCGCCAGACGGTTTTTAGAGAAGCTACTCTTTTAGAGCCAAGATGGGGAGATGCGAACACATGGACAACATTATACAACGCTACAAACCAATATAATGTGGCATTGATGATTAGTAACTGTGCTTACGCAGATATACGAGGTGTTGAGCTTAGGTTAGATACAAGATTTAGATTCCCTTTAAATTTCTCACTAAACTATGATTTATCTTACGTATCAGGGGGTGTTGTTGGATATGAAAGTATGTATGAATTTGGTCTGGGTGTAAATCAACCAAAAGGTTATGGGATGGTAAAAAAAGATTGGAATAGCAATCATAAATTCAAAGGAATTATGAATTTGTCCTTCGAGAAAGGATATGGTTTTTCTATACTGGGATTTAAACCCTTGAGTGATTTCAATATGAATCTATATTATGAATATTGGAGTGGTCAACAATATACTTACCATGGTCCGGATGATCCATCTACAGAACCTAACAACAAAAGATGGTTTCCTCACATGAGAACAAACTTAAAAGTTTCAAAAGGTATTTATGCTGGGAACGTAAGATTTGAACTGGTTTGTGAAGTTAGAAATCTCTTTAACAATTATGATGTTAACATGTTGTGGTGGGATGATCTAGTATATTTTGAAGAGAATAAAGATAAGCCATTACATGAGCGGTTACCTAAACACTGGTGGTCCGGTGAGCCCAACAAATGGGGATGGTATAATATGTGGACTAATCATCCTCGTCAAATTTACTTCCAGCTGCAGGTTGACTTTTAATTAGGCGCTAAGGTTGGATATTTAAAATAAAGGAGATTTGATATGAAAAAAGAAATAATTACAAAGAGAGAAGGTTTTAGTAAAGGAATAATCTCTCTTTTTATAATATTTAATCTAATATTTTTCACGGGGATCCTGAAATCTCAAGAGATTCAATGGGGAAAGGAATCGCTTACAAGGGGGAAAGTATGGGTTACTTTACATAATGCTTTCAGGTTAGGAGAGGTAGATTTACCATGGACATATTACACTCTCGATTACCCGGGTTACTCTCATGGAGCCGATCCATCAGATAGACCTGCGTATATTATTAGTGGTGGATACATGATATATGGAGAGAGAGGTACAGATAATTATGGATATAGTATACACGGTGTATTTTATCCATCCTCTCAGTATGTTTACCCCACAAGGAATGCTCAACTTATAAAAAATTATAATCTAGTTAATCCTAATCTTAAAGCTGAAGAAATATTTTTAGGTGGGCATCATGTTAAAGACCTGGATGTAGATGTTAACTTAAAAGGGATGGTTTGGAGTTTCCCAAAGTATGATGACTTTGTTATTTTGGAGGTTTCGATAAAAAACACAGGAAGTACATTACTTGAAAACATGCATTTTGGAATTCGGCTAGGTGTATGGATCACCCAAAGGGGTGACTGGATAGGACCTGGAAGTGATTTCGATGATAAATACGGATGGGATGAGGCACATAATTGTTTTTACTTCTATGATGATAGGAGTTTTAATTGGGAAACAGAGGAACCTGTACAATTCAATTTTGGTCCTGGTCCAACAACTGGAGATGTCGGAGATCCTGCCAATATCACTGACCCGGGTGCAAAAAGTCACGAGATTATGTCACCCGGATACATGACTTTAATCTGTCTAGATTCTGCTGGTGCCAACGTCTATCAAAATATTTTACAATATCTTGGGCAGATGACCTCAAGTGATGCCCCTCGAGAAGATATTCCCCCAAGACTGGGTACCGATCCACCGAGTAGATTCCTTGAAGTCATGACACATCAACAGCCTCGTTTATCGTGGGATGATGCGAGAGATAAGGGTGGTGAAGGAGGAAATAAATATGAGAGGAGTCCTGAATTCGTAGTTTCGTGTGGCTCCCATGATATAGCTCCTAATGACTCTGTAAAACTTGTTTACGCGATAGTTCTGGGTGAGATGGATCGCGCCAGAATTGTTGAAGGGGGTGTTGAAAATATTCAAAGACTTGCAACTGATTCAAAGGATTCTTTGTTAAAGAATGTTGAAGCTGCAAGAGAGTTGTATAGTAATGGCTATTACATTGCTGATCCTCCACCGATGACTCCAACTGATGGGGAAAATACCTTAGTACTAACACCAGTTGGAGGAGGTATCAAGATACAGTGGCCACCCATTCCCGATACATACGTTGATCCTGTTAGAGGTGTTAACGATTTTGCAGGTTATAAAGTATATAGGTCTTCATATTTCTGTACAGGACCGTGGGAATTGGTAGCAACTATACCTAATGAAAGTGCTAATATTGAGGATGATCTAGTGACTTATACAGATGAAGGGTTATCCTTAGGTGTAGGTTATTATTATACAGTGACTTCGTATGATGAAAATGGAAACGAGTCTGGCAAGGTAAATCCAAACCGTTTTCCTGTTTATCCATTAAGGGCTCCAAATGAGAATTTTCCAAAAAATGTTTATGTAGTACCTAATCCCTTTAGGCAACATAGCGGATTGTTAGGTGTCGGTGAAGAGTTAAGAATGGAATTCATAGGATTGCCAGCAAAATGTACAATAAAGATTTATACTCTTGCGGGTGAACTTGTGAGAACTATACACCACGATGATGGTAGTGGTTCTGAATCCTGGGGTAGTATTGAGACATTTGATTATCAAACTAATAGATGGATGCTATATGTGTCACCGGGTGTATATATATTCCACGTACAGAATGAAGTGCCTGGGCATGAAGATGAATATTACATTGGGAAATTTGCAATTATTAAATGAAAGGGTAAGAAAACTATGAAAAATTGCATAAAAAAGGAGAAGGGGATATGATTAGTAAAAGAATTATAATTATGGGTGTTTTTCTGACCCTAATCTCGTTTACCTATCTTGGAGCCCAGAGTGGTATCGCACCATACGATGTAGAAAGGGTTGGCTTGTCCGGATGGCAATTTTTGAAAATTACATATGATACACGTTATTCTGCAACAGGGGGAGCTTTCACTGCACTTTCACATGGGAATTCTGGGTCGATTTTTGGTAATCCTTCAGCATTGGTAGATGTTGGAAATATTGACATTCAATTTACAAATGTCAATTGGATTGCTGATGTTAAAGGACAATCAATAGCGTTAGCAAAAAACTTTGGGAGAATGGGTGTACTTGGGTTTAGTGTAGTCTCTCTTAATGTTGGAGAAATGTATGAGACTATAAATCGAGCAGTGCCCGGAGAAACTAGAACCGAAGCAGTTATTACCGGTAATACTTTTACAGCTGGTGATTTGGCCGCTGGTATTTCGTATGCTAAACGTGTTACTGATAGACTATCGATCGGTGCGAATGTTCGTTGGATAAGAGAGGAAATAGCAGAAGTGAGTATGAATAATGTTTCGGTGGATTTTGGCACTACCTATTATACTGGTTTCAAGAGTTTACGCCTTTGTATGGCGGCAAGAAATTTTGGTCCCGACGCTCATCTTGTAGGATGGTCTGAAGAATATCAAATGGAAGCAGTTGATATAAGAATGCCATTGGATTTTAGAGTTGGTATAGGCTATGATTTCTTTGAGGGTTCATCTCATGTTCTCTCATGTGCTATAGAAGGTACTCATCCCAACGATGGCCCTGAAAAAATAAATATAGGATTAGAATATAAGTTCGGTAACTTACTGGTCTTACGGAGTGGATATAGGGTGAATTATGATGAGGAAGATTTTACACTTGGTGGGGAAATAAACTATACGATTGATGGGTTAACAGCGAGAGTAGGTTACGCTTATGTAAATTTTGGAATACTGGAGCAAGTTCATATGTTCACCATTGGTCTGTCGTTATAAGAAATGGGAAAACCAAAAATATTTGAAGGAGAAAGCAAGATGAGTAAAGTTTTGAAAGGGTTGTTAGTTTCAATAGTTATCCTTTTGATGATTGGGATAGCATTTGGGAAATCATATAAGATTTCTCCAGGTGCATTAAAAGATAAAATAATGGGAGGATGGGCTGGCCAAGTAATAGGGTGTACCTTCGGAGGCCCTACAGAATTTAGACATCAAAGCACCTATATCCCAGATTATCAGCCGATTGCTTGGCCCAAAGGAATTATAAAGTGGTGGTATGACAATGCCCCCGGTTTGTATGATGATATATATATGGATATTACATTTGTTGAAGTAATCGAGAAGGAAGGTATAGATGCACCTGGATCATCTTTCGCGAAAGCTTTCGCAAACGCTGAATATCCACTGTGGCATGCAAATCAAATGGCAAGGTATAATATACTGCATGGGATGATGCCACCCGAATCTGGCCATTGGTTAAATAATCCCCATGCTGATGACATTGATTTTCAGATAGAAGCAGATTTCGCAGGTATGATGAGCCCCGGGATGCCAAATGCTGCTGCTGAGATTTGTGATAAGGTAGGTCATATTATGAACTATGGGGATGGATGGTACGGAGGCGTATATGTAGCTGCTATGTATTCTCTGGCATTCGTGTCTGATGATGTGGAATATATAGTCAAAGAAGCTCTCAAAATGATACCCAAAGAGAGTCAATATGCAAAGTGTGTAAGTGATGTAATAAAACGGTACCATGAATTCCCTGATGATTGGAAAGAAACCTGGTGGAGAGTTCATAAAAAATGGAGTGAGGATATTGGGTGCCCGGATGGTGTATTTACTCCGTTCAATATAGATGCGAAAATAAATTCTGCTTGGGTTGTTCTTGGATTGCTATATGGTAAAAAGGATTTTGGGAAGACAATTGAAATCGCCGCCAGATGCGGAGATGATTCCGACTGTAATCCAGCAACTGCAGGCGGTATACTGGGAACTATAATAGGCTATAACAATATCCCCGAGTACTGGAAAAAAGAACTAAAAGAAGTTGAAGATATAGACTTCATATATACAGAAACGTCTCTAAAAGAATTGTACGATATCTCATACAAACATGCAATTGCAAACATAAAGAGAAACGGTGGGAAAGTTAAAAAGAACAAGGTAATGATATCCTTGCAAGATCCACGTCCTGTCAAATTAGAAGTTGGATTTAAAGATCACTTTCCTGTTGAGAAGCGGTTTTTGTGGAGGAAGGGAAAGGGCTTAGTTTTACAGGACACACTCACTATTGGATTCTACGGAAATGGTTTTGTAATAAACGGTAAAGCTTATAATGACAATGAAGATTATGTGTTTAAAGTAGAAGTTTATATAGATGGTAAGCTACAGGAGGTTACTGAACTGCCATGCAATTTTCATGACAGAAAAAATACTTTGTTCTGGAAATACCAATTGCCTGTTGGAAAACATAAGGTGTTTTTAAAGCTTTTAAATCCAAATGACTCTGGAGAGGTTAGTTTAAGCGATATAGTTGTATATGGCAAAAAGGTGAGTAATCTGAGAAGAAAATAAAGGGGTGAAAAATGTTTGTAGTTCAAAGTTATCTGTTAGCGGTTATCTTTTGTTTCATTACAATGTTGTGTTGGGGATCTTGGGCGAATACACAAAAGCTGGCCAGGAGAGAGTGGCGATATGAGCTGTTCTATTGGGACTATACAGTAGGCGTTTTGTTAATGTCAGTTATTTTTGCATTTACACTTGGTTCAATTGGAAGCTTAGGCAGAAGCTTTGTGAGGGATATCTCCCAAGCTGATTTTTCAAATATACTATATGCGTTTACTGGTGGAGTTGTTTTCAATGCAGCAAATATTTTATTAGTAGCTGCTATTGCAATTGCGGGTATGTCTGTAGCATTTCCCGTAGGTATCGGATTAGCATTGGTGTTAGGAGTGATTGTTAACTATATAGCTACTCCGCTGGGGAATCCAATCCTTTTATTTGTGGGTGTGGCACTAGTGGTTGCTGCGATAATTTTAGATTCAGTTGCATATAGGAGACTGCCAGGGCAACCGAAAAGTGTTAGTACAAAAGGATTATTACTATCGATATTATGTGGGATACTAATGGGATTTTTCTATAGGTTTGTTGCGAGATCGATGTCGTCAGATTTCATTAATCTTGAACCTGGTAAACTTAGCCCATATACCGCGGTTTTCTTTTTCTCCATTGGAGTGTTTATAAGTAACTTTGTTTTTAATACTATCATTATGAGGAAGCCTTTTGTCGGTGAGCCAGTATCGTATAGGGAGTATTTTAAAGGTAGTTTTGGGACTCACTTAATTGGAATTCTTGGGGGAATTATCTGGTGTATAGGTATGACCTTTAGTATCATTGCGGCTGGACAAGCAGGCTTTGCTATTTCATATGGATTAGGACAAGGTGCGACTATGGTTGCAGCATTTTGGGGAGTTTTTATTTGGAAGGAATTTAAGGAAGCACAAGAGGGAACAAATAGTTTAATTGCTTTAATGTTTTTATCTTTTATCGCGGGTCTATTATTAATTATCATATCAAGGATTATATAGAGGTTCTTTAAAAAAACAACCTGATAGAAAGACTATACGTATAAGAGAATACATACAGTAAAGTTATTGTACTATCCTTTTATAATCTTAATTGAGTGTAGGAGGATGTAATGATAGGAAGGAATAAGATTGTGGTTGTGGGAAGTTCGAACACTGACATGGTTATAAAGGTAAAGAACTTGCCTAGACCGGGGGAAACGGTAATTGGGAAAGAGTTTTACATAGCTGCTGGAGGGAAAGGGGCAAATCAAGCAGTAGCAGCAGCAAGGCTTGGTGCAGATGTGACATTTATTGCTAAAGTAGGAAAAGATATGTTCGGTGATAGGGCAATAGCAAATTTTCAAGAATCAGGAATAAACACTGATTTTGTCTTCAGAGATGAAAAAAATCCATCTGGAGTTGCACTCATATTTGTTGATGAAAAAGGTGAAAATTCCATAGCTGTTTCACCTGGTTCTAATGCTAACTTAGTAAAAGAAAACATAAAATTAGCGATAGACGAAATTAAGAAAGCTGTTATAATGCTAATACAGTTGGAAATACCAATTGAAACAGTAGAGTATGCTGTAAATGTTGCAAAACAGCACAATGTGAAAATCATTTTAAATCCTGCACCAGCAAGAAAGCTAAGTGATCAGCTATTGAAGCAAGTAGATGTAATAACGCCTAATGAATCGGAAGCGGAGGTTTTAACAGGCTTAAAAGTTGTTGATGATATAAGCGCTGCTAAGGCTGCCGAAGCTCTTATACAAAAAGGCGTAAACAATGTTGTTATAACACTAGGGGAAAGAGGAGCTTTTCTATATACTAAAAGTGACAATATGCTGATCCCAACTAAGAAGGTTAATGCTGTTGATACAACTGCTGCCGGTGATGCCTTTAACGGGGGATTAGCATTTGCGTTGGGCAGTGGAATGTCATTAAAAGAGGCAATACATTTTGCTAACTTTGTAGGCGCGTATTCCGTGACCAGAAAGGGAGCGCAACCGTCAATGCCAAATTATGATGAAGTGAAGAGGTTTATGTCTGATAATTAAAAGGTAGCGCATAAAAAAAGGGGCAAATTTTATGAAAAGAACAATTGTGGTCATTTTATTGGTAGGTTCTTTTATTTTTGTTAGCTATAAAGCGTGTAACAATTACTCGGGTAAAAAAACAGTCAGAGTAACAGAGCAAGAACTTTTAGATAAAATAAAGGGTGGATGGATTGGTAAAGCCTATGGCGTTTCGTTTGGTGGTCCAACTGAGTTCAGGTACCAGAGTGAAATAATCGAGGGTCCGCTATCTTTGGACAAAGAGGGGTTAAAATGGCTACCTTGGCAGGATGATATGTATGTAAATATGGCTTTTCTAAAAACATTGGTTGAAAAAGGATTTAGCGCAACAATCGAAGATTTTGCAAAAGATTTTGCTTACGGTGGATTTTTACTCTGGCATGCAAATGGTCAAGGGAGACAGAATATACTATCTGGCATAGAACCAGGGCAATCAGGGCACCCATATTACAACCCCCATGCCGACGACATTGACTTTCAGATAGAGTGTGACTTTATTGGGCTTGTTAGTCCAGGATTGCCAAAGTCAAGTAAAGAAGTCTGTGATATGGTTGGGCACATTATGAATTACGGCGATGGTGTCTACGGGGGTTACTTTGTAACTGCAATGTATGCAGCAGCCTTCATAGAGGATGATCCTTATAAAATTGTAAAGTACGGATTGAGTATGTTACCTAAGGGAAGTGGTTATGCCCAAATAATCAGGGACGTATTGAATTGGTATGAAAAATATCCGGACGATTGGAAAAAGGTCTGGAAGAAAATAGAAGATAAATATAACAGGGATCTGTGTCCATGGGGGGTAAAGAGCAAGTTTAATATTCAAGCCCGATTAAATGGGTCTTATATAGCGTTGGGAATACTTTATGGCAACGGAGATCTTAAGAAAACTGTAGAGATAGCGACAAGATGCGGACAGGATTCTGATTGTAATCCCGGTAATGCTGGTGGGGTTGTAGGAACTATGCTCGGTTATAGTAGATTACCTAAGGATATTAAAGAGGCTATGAAACCGTACATGAAAGAAGTGTTTTGCTTTACTCCATTCTCGATAGATTCAGCTTCCAAAGTTTGCTTACGTTTGGCAGTTCAAAATATCCTAAGAAATAATGGGAATAAAAGAGGCGATACTTTAGAATTTGCTATTCAGTCTTTTGTGAACAAAGATGAAGAGGTTGAAGTATCTTTTCCAACATTGGAGCCTATCGATAAATTTAGTATATATGATGACAGAATTAAATGGGTTGGGGATTGGAGTAAAGTAGATTATAAAGGCGATGAAGTCATGCGTAGATCGGATAATCCGGGTGATTACATGGAAGTTAATTTTGAAGGAAGTGCTGTCTATGTTCAGGGTGATTTAAGGTATGACCAGGGTATTTTGGAAGCATATATAGATGGAAAATTAATGCAAGAAAGGGATATGTATTTACCTAAGAAGTGGGAACTGGCTAATCAATCTACTGCGGTATGGATAACTGGCTTGCCGTTTGGGAACCACAAGCTGGTTGTCAAAGTGACAGGTAGGAAAAATCCAAAGAGCGAAGGAATTACAATTAGCCTTGGAAAAGTAGTTACATATAGAGGCGAAGTAGCTAAATTACCCAAGCGATAATGTCCATAAGTGGGAGGAATGGAAAAAGAGGGAGGGATGGTATAATAAAATCTGCAAAGACATCCTTGAGGCAGCTTCCATTCAGTAATTTGGGAAAAGGGATATACTATATACTATTTCTGCTGTCCGGGGTATCCGGGCTGATTTATGAAGTATTATGGCTTAGAATTTTTACGAACGTTTTTGGTAATACCACATATTCTGCAAGTGTTGTTTTGGCCGCCTATATGGCTGGCTTGGCATTGGGCAGCATTTTTATTGGAAGGGTTTCCGATAGAAAATCTAATTTATTATCTATTTTTGCCATTGTGGAAATTTGCATTGGGTTATCAGCTTTAGCAATTCCGTTTGTAAGTGGTAAACTTAATTATTTCTACAAGTTTCTCTTTAACTACCTTTCGGATTCAGCATTATTACTAATATTTGTAAAAGGTATAATATCGTTTGTGATAATGTTTATACCTACTTTTCTGATGGGAGGGACCTTACCTCTGATAGGTAAGTACTTGGTGAGAGATATCGACCAAAGTGGAAGGATTGTAGGTTTATTGTATGGATTTAATACATTAGGTGCCACCTTGGGTTGCTTTATTACCGGCTTTTTCCTTTTGGAGCATTTTGGCATTGTTAGATCTGTTTCTATTGGAGCTTTTGTTAATATTTTTCTGGGGTTGATTTTTCTTCTTTTAAGTAAGGTTTATAAAAAAACCGACATAGATTACCACGAATACAAAAGAAGAAAAAAAGAAGGTGTAAAACACCCAATTTCTGAAAAACACAACAAAAACTTAATTTTAATAAGCTATGGTTTTTACGGCTTTGTGGCGCTGTCATATGAAATATTATGGATGAGGCTTTTAGAATTGAAATTGCACACTACCGTTTACGCATTTACAATAATGCTAACCACTTTTCTATTGGGCTTGGGAGTTGGTGGAGTAATTTTTTCTGTAATCGATAAGCTTAAGTTGATTAGAAACCATAACATATTTTTTGGTTTGCTGGAAGTATTGATTGGACTATTTGGACTTTCTTTAATTTTTGTGTTTGCAAATTTAGAGTACATATCAAGTTTTAGTGGGATGATATCCTGGCAAGACCAAATTAAGCAGCAATTCCTTATATCCGGCTTAATAATGCTGTTTCCAACAACGTTAATGGGGATGTTATTTCCAGCAGCCAATAAAATTTATATCGATGATCCTGACACTCTTGGGAAATCTGTAGGTTACATATACTCATCTAATACAATCGGTGGTATTTTGGGATCAATAGTTACGGGTTTTTTTCTTGTTAGGCTCTTGGGAACACAATATAGTATTCAATTAATTTCTTTCATTGCTCTGGTTGTGGGAAGTGTAAATGTATTTAATCCGTATAAAACTTCCAAACCTAAAGCTATTACATTGTTTCTACTTTCACTTATGTGGATTTTGGCTGTGCTGTTTAGTGTAATTCTTCCTAGAGATTATCTTATGCGTTATTACAACATAACGGAAAAGGAAGTCAACAGTCGCGTAAAGATCTTATATGCCTTCGAAGGAATTGAAGGAGTCACAAGCGTTCATGAATACCCAGATGGCAGTAAAGTATTAACGACAGGTTCTACAAATGTTGCTGGTACCGATTTTACCTTAAGAACTACTCAGAAGCTTCAGGCCCATATCCCAATGCTCTTACATCACCACCCTGTTGAGGTTCTGCAGGTCGGCTTTGGTAGCGGTGAAACAAGTCATATACTTACAATGTATGAAACTGCTAAAGTCGATGTTGTTGAAATTAGCTTAGGCGTAATTGATGCGGCCTCTAAGTATTTTCTTAATATAAATTCTAACGTTTTCAGTAATCCCAAATTTAGACTTATTTTAATGGATGGAGCCAACTACATTTTTCTGACAGATCGAAAATATGATGTGATTATGAACGATTCGATATGGCCTTTTTATTCAGGTAATGCCAGTTTATATACGTTGGAGTATTTTAAGACTTGTAGGGAACATTTGAAAAAAGGTGGGATAATGACTAGTTGGTTACCTATTGAATTCCCGCTGGAGAGTTTTAAGATTTTGCTAAATACTTTTAATTCAGTGTTTTCATATGTCTCATTGTGGGTGGCAACAACGCATTATAATAAACATGCATTGTTAGTGGGTTCGATGGAGCCATTGAAGATAGATTTGAATCTGTTCCTAAAACGTTTTTATAAATATGCTGAAAAGGACCTGGAAATTGTAAATCTTAATGATCCAGTTTTGTTTTTAAGTACTTATAAGATGGATCATGATGGTTTCTCAAATTGGCTTGGCGATGTGCCAATAAATACGGTTGATAAACCGATTTTAGAGTTTTCGCCCCGGTTAGCAGTTCCTAATATAGATAAAGCCAAATGTTATGAACTGGTGTTGATTAATAGTTCCTCGGTAATATCACATTTATTTAGCGCTGACACTATCAATTCAAATTATAGAGATTTTATAGAGAAGCTAAAAAATTGTGAAAGGGCAAATCAACATTTCATGCGCGGCTTGATAATGAGGGAAAGAGGAGAAGGGGAATTTATAGATGAATTTGAAAATGCTTTAGCACTTTGGCCTAATCACCCAGGAGTTTTGTTTATGTTAAACGAGATTAACAAATTGGAATCAATTGATATATCGAGTATGGATGGTTATTCGTTTGTAGATTTGATTAATATTGGTGAAAAGTTTCTAATAAACAAATTGTATGAAAAAGCGATAAGGGTATTTGGAAAGGCTATTAATGTCAAACCAAATTCAGCATTAGCGCATTACAATCTTGCATCTGCATATCTTGGTATGGACAAGCTAAACGAGGCGTTACATGAAATGAATAAAGCTATAGAATTACAATCAAGTACAGCATCATTTTATAATACTCGGGGTATGATTTATTTTAAGCTGGGTAAAGTTATGGAAGCTATAAAAGATTTTACCAGAGCAATAGAAATAAATCCCGGATATGCGATTGTTTATAATAGTCGCGGGATTGCTTATGCATCTATTGGAAAAGCCCAAAAAGCTCTTGATGATTTCAATATAGCAATAGATTTAGATACTAACTACATTGAAGCTTACTACAATAGAGGTTTGTTGTACCAAACTCAGTGGAAGAAATTGTATCTAAACGAAAATACTGCATTAACTGAGGCAATTAGAAATTATACTAAGGCGATTTCGCTGAATCCCAGTTATATAAAAGCTTATAGCAACAGAGGGATAGTTTATGCTCTACAGGGACAGTTTCAATTGGCAATTAAAGATTTCAATAAGATTATAGAATTGAAGCCAGAGCAGGCCGATGCTTACTATAATCGCGGTTTAGTATACGGAATGTGTGGTGACCACATAAAAGCCAGGAAGGATTTTAATAAAGCAATTAAATTAAATCCTGCTTATACAGACAGGCTTAAAAATCAAAGGTAGTTTTATTTAAAAATATAATAGCATTTTGATATTTGAGGATTTTAAAATTGATAGTGGACAGCTGAACTGTCAACGAATATCTATACCAAAAAATGTTTCCCCATTTTTTTAGAGCTGTTTCCACAGAAAATATTTTACAGAAAATCCTATTGAGTGAACTATCACTTGCCTTCTGGTTTACACAAAATTCCGGGCACTCTCCGGAATTACACCCTCTTTTGTCTTTAGAATTAAAACTACTGCCAATTGGTAGATTCCTAACTCTGAAAGATTTGATTAAATGACTTTTATACTTGCATATGTCACTCGTCCATTACCCTCTATCACAAGACACTCTACGAATAAATTTTAATATGTTTGTATGTGCTATTTCAGAAATTGGGATTCCTGGTTTCTATGGTCTTTTTGCTTTTTATCATTTAAATTGGAGGAAAAGTGGGGGTTAAGAAATGAGAAGGATACTTTTTATTAGTGTAACGGCGTTAATTTTTTTCTTTCATTCATGTTCTTCTGGAAAAGAGGGTTCAGTGTTGAGGTCCCATGAAAAGATACGGGTTATACTTGATACGGATGCCAACAACGAGATGGATGATCAGAATGCGATTGCGTATTTACTTTTTAATGATGATGTTTTTGACATCGAGGGGATAACAGTTAATAGGACATATAATGGTGGAGATGTAAACAAACATTTTGAGGAAGCGGAGAGGATTGTGAAGTTATGTGGTTTTGAGGATAGGGTTAGGGTTTACAGGGGAGCTAATGGTACGTTTAAGGATATAATTGCTTATGTTAATGAGGAGGGTTTTGATGGTCATGAGGCTGTAGATTTCATTATTCAGAGGGCTAAGGAGTCAGATAAGAGGGAGTTGGTATTATTGGGTATAGGGAAGTTGACCAATATTGCATTGGCTATATATAAGGATCCGAGTATAATTAAGAATGTTCGGGTTGTATGGTTAGGGTCAAATTATCCGATGCTTGGGGAGTATAATTTAGAGAATGACACGTCGGCATTGGGTGCGATTTTAGAGTCTGATGTTCGATTTGAGATGGTAGTTGTACGTTATGGGGAGAATACTGGGGCAGATGCGGCGAAGGTAGATTTGGAGACTTTTCGAAGTAAGATGAAGGGAGTAGGACCTCGGATAGAGGAGCCGATAGTAGGTAGACACGGGTGTGAGTTTAATTGCATAGGGGATTATCTGGTTAATCTATTTGAGAATTTTCCAGGTAGGCCGGAGAAGAGGCCATTGTTTGATGTGACGGCTGTAGCGGTGTTAAAGAATCCGTTGTGGGCTGACTGTCTTATTGTCAAAGGTTTGCGATATAAAAATGGGGAGTGGGTAAAGTATAGGGACATAGACAGAGAAGTTTTAATCTGGGAGAATTTAGATTGTAAGAATATAATAGAGGATTTTTATAAGACTTTAGTAAAGGGATGATATTTTTCGTTCCAGACTAAATATGATATTTATAGTCAAATTTTAATGGGGAGGGGGTATTAATCATGCTGGCAGATATTTTTAGGAGGATTTGTTCTTTCATGTTTTTTGTATTTTTTTTAAATGGTAGTGTGATAGTTTTTGCGACTGATTATTACATTGATAGTAACAATGGGAATGACAATAATGATGGGACAAGTCCAGATAGTCCGTGGAAGACATTAAGAAGAGTATCGGGGATGACTTTTCAACCTGGAGATAACATCTATTTTAAGCGGGGTACTATGTATTCAGGTTGTGCCGTTATAAAGGGTGATGGAACTAAAAACAATCCGATTACAGTTAGCGCGTATGGAAGCGGAGACCCACCAAAATTTACGAATCCTAATTATAATGACCACAATGGCAACGCCATGCAGATAAGAGGTGATTATGTAATTGTGGAAAACCTATATTTTCACAAGGGAGTGTCTCAATTTTTGTGTAAATGGGACAAAGAAAATATCCTCCTTACTGTTTCTTACTCGCGTAAATGCATTCTATGAGTTACGCTTAACCATTTAACAAACGGAGGTATTTACCATGAAATTAGAGAAAGCCATCATCGAGAAACTGGAAAAGGATCTGGAAACTGTCAAAACTATGGATGACTTGCTTGGTAAAAATGGCGTCATTAAAAAGTTCATCAAACACTTAACTATAGCAACTGTTATCCGAAGGATCTCTTTTGAGACAGGAAGAGCTGACTCACCATCTGGGTTATGAACGTTATCAGAAGAGAGAGCATCAGGGTAGCAACTCACGCAATGGTATTCGAAGAATCCCTTCGGGAGTAGTACCAAAAATCTAAAAGGAGAATATGGTAGTATTGCAATATCCGAAGGATCTCTTTTGAGACAAGTTCACCTGAACCGTGAAGGTGAATTTGAACCATTGCTGATTGCCAAGCACAAATGTGAATTTGGTGATCTGGTTTGAAGAATCCCTTCGGGAAAGGTAAGATTCTCTCTTTGTATGCCAAATGGATGAGTGTATCCGTTCGAAGAATCCCTTCGGGATAGGATCCCTATTCGGGACGGGATATCCAGGAGCATTTATTCGAAGAATCCCTTCGGGACAAGACCTTCATGGACTGGAGTTATCCACTGTCTTCATTAGTCGTCTTACCGATAGGGTGCTTCAAGAAGTCTCCGTAGGATCCCTATTCGGGAAAAGACTGGCAACAGCATCCGTTAGAGTCGGTTTATGTTATTGGTATATTTTGATGCTATTCACTATAAGATTCGCAGTGATGGGAAAGTTCAAACCAGGTCTGCCTATACCTGTCTGTGTATTGATGTTCAGTGGCAACGGGATTTATTGGGTATCTGGATTGGTGAGAGTGTTCGAAGAATCCCTTCGGGAAAGGAGCACATTTCTGGTTGTCGGTGTTAACTGAATTACAGAACCGTGGTGTAGAAGATGTTTTAATTGCCTGTGTGGATGGTTTAAAGGGATTCCCTGAAGCCATTGAGACTGTTTTCCCACAAACACGTGTCCAGTGTCGAAGAGATCCTTCGGATTATGCGTGATTCATCAAATACGCAATAGTCTGCGCTATATTTCGTATAAAGATCAACGGGAATTTATGAAAGACCTGCGGAGAGTCTATCAAGCTCCCACCAAAGCAGTGGCAGAAGAGGAATTAGCCCAATTAGAGAAGAAATGGAAAAAAGCCATCAAGGACTGGACAAAAATTATTGCCCAATTGGCTATCCATTTCAAAGGAAGGTTAAGCCTAAAATTCTAATGAAAAAAGGTATTTACACAAAAAATGAAACAGTCTCTTCGAAGAACATTTATAGGAATAATTCCTCTAAAAAATAACCTATTTCTGGCTTATCTTATCCATCAAGATAACTCTCAATTCTACCTAATAACTCCTCCAAATTTATACAGTAAGAGATGTCAGAACTAGTTTAGCTTTTGTGATTTTCGATAATGAGAATACCTCAACAAATGATTCTATTTTTGCGGAAGTTATATTAGAACATCTGCAATGCAATGTTTTGGAGTAAATCTCAGAGAGGTTATAGTATTACTAATAGTGGTAGGAGATTTGTAATTGTATGCAAAAAAGGATCCTTTTTTATCTTTAGAGAATTTGAGTCCATTTGTGAGAGGGCTAGAGTTCGGTTTTTTGGCAAAAAGGAAAGAATTGTTAAGAAAATTGCAATAGCTTCTTCTTATGTTAAAGATAAAAGTGGTAATATTTTGTCTACTGCTTTTGGCAAATATTATTGTTTAGATGTGCCCTCTAAAGAATAAAAGTTGTAAGTATAAGACCTACTCGTAGCGAAGTGCTTCGATAGGATTTAATCTTGCAGCTTTCATGGAGGGATATATTCCAAATAAAAGACCGACGAATATTGAAAACCCTACACCGAGAAATATAGACCAGACCGGTATGATTGGGGGTAGTTTTAAAGATACGCCTGCTATTACACCTATGATAGAGCCCAGTATTATTCCTATGATACCCCCCGCCAGACATATTACAATTGTTTCAGTAAGAAACTGATAGAGAATGTGAATTCTTTTTGCACCAATGGCTTTTCTGATACCTATTTCCCTCGTCCTTTCAGTAACTGCTACCAGCATGATATTCATAATACCTATGCCACCCACTATTAGAGATATCGAGCATATAACTACTGCAGCAACAAAAATAAAACCTGTAAGGTTTTTTAGCGTTTGCATTATCGAATCCTGCGTTACTACCTCAAAATCATTTGGATCTCCGGGAGGTACTTTTCTGACCGTCCTTAAGATGCTTATGCTCTGATCCATGGCTTCTTGGTAAAAGTCTGAATTTATAGCCTTTACCGCTATTCCGATTGATCTATGCTTGCCGTATATTTTCATGAAAGTACTTATTGGAATTACAGCAAAATTATCCTGACTCTGCCCAAAAATACTCCCTTTTTCTTCAAGTACACCAATTATTTTAAATTTTATATTGTCAATTTTTATAAATTCATCAATCGGATAAGTATACGGAAAAAGCTTTTCGGCAATTTCTGTGCCTATAACTACAACATTTCTTTTATAGTGTATGTCATCTCTGTTAAAAAACCTCCCTTCTTTTAAGAATCTCATGTTGATTTCTAACCAGTTTTCATCGGAACCGTAGACAAGAATGTTTGGATTTGTCTTTTTGTCCTTATATCTAAGTTCCTTACCCCATGAATAGGCTTCGGGTGAAACCACGGATACAGCACTAGCATATTTTTTAATGGCTTCTGCATGATCAACAGTAATATCTTTTCTGAGTCTATATTTTTTATCAAGCTTTCCAAGCCGAACTGCGGGGTACTTTTGAATCCAGAATGTATTTCCTCCTATTACGGAGAGTGTTTTGTTCATATAGGCTTCTAAGGCATTTATTAGCGACATCATACCAATTACCGATGTTACACCTATCACTATTCCAAGTGTAGTTAAAAACGTCCTAAGTTTATTGGACTTTATTGTCTGAAAAGCTATTCTAACGCCTTCATCAAGATTCATGTTTTATTCATACCTTAAGGCTTCGATCGGGTTCATTTTTGCAGCTCTTGCCGCTGGATATAGACCAAAGAATATTCCTACAAATGATGAGAAAATTATTCCACCTATGACAGACCAGAGTGGTACCGAGGCAGGAAAAGGTGTTAATTTATCGATAAGGAGTGATATGAAATAACTCAGAATAACAGCTATAAGACCACCAATTGTGCATAAGGTGGATGATTCAATCAGAAATTGGGCAATTATTGTTCTGCGCTTTGCACCAATAGCTTTTCTAATGCCAATTTCTTTTCTTCTTTCTGTTACAGATACAAGCATGATATTCATAATACCAATTCCACCTACTAAAAGAGAAAGAGTTCCTATCCCTAATGCTGCTATGTATAACCCGCTTGTCAATCTCTTGTATGTTTGAAGCAATAATTCCTGTCTGTTTATTGAAAAGTTATCAGGGTCAGAGGGTTTTAGAGCCCTTGCTGTTCTCATCCAGAATCTTAGCTCTTCGATGGTGTCATTAATCATATCTGGATTTTTTACCTTTACTCTTATTTGCAAGCTTCTTCTTTGTCCAAATTTTGCATACAAAGTACGCAGAGGAATATATACAACTACATCAATTGATTCGCCGAAGATTTTACCTCTTTTTTTTCTCACACCTATAACTGTAAACTTTTGATTTCCAATGTGTATTTTTTTCCCAATGGGATCATCGTTTTCAAAGAGTTTTTCCTTTATTTCATAACCTATAATGGCAACCTGTCTTTTTCTATCAATCTCGATGGGAGTGAAGTACCTGCCCTCTTCCAATTCAAAATTATCTACTAAATTTTCCTCGTAGGTTATTCCAGTAATTGATATGTCCTCTAATGAATTGTTCATATATTTCAGTGTTGAGGAAGTGGATGTTGTTGGAGCAACTGCTTCCGCATATTGTGAATGGCTTTTAATAAATTCTGCCTCTTTTAGTGTTATTCGTGGTCTATTTCTATATTTATACCAGTCGTCCATTATAATCCATGGGTACCGATTTATATACAGGATGTTGCTTCCAATGTTCGAAATCTGCTCAGCAAATCCCTTATTTAGTCCAGAAATTATTGATGCAACTGAGACGATAGTGAGTACCCCAATAATTATACCAAGAGTGGTAAGAAATGTACGCATTTTGTTAGCTAAAAGTGCCTGTAAAGCTATTTTTATATTTTCCCAGAATGTGATTATTGCTGAAACCGGCTTCATTCTACTTGCCCTGTATCATCTATTATAAGCCCATCCTTTATATGTACAATTCTTTTAGCATGATCGGCTATGTATTTTTCATGGGTTACAAGGATTATGGTGTTACCTCTACCATGTAATTCATTGAATATTTTCATGATTTCTTCACCAGCGTTTGAATCAAGATTCCCAGTTGGTTCATCAGCAAGAAGTATTGAAGGATTATTCACAAGGGCTCTGGCAATAGCCACACGCTGTCTTTGGCCTCCCGAAAGTTCACTTGGTCTATGGTTTTTTCTGTCTCCAAGTCCAACCATCTCCAGTGCTTCTTCGGCTAATTTCTTCCTTTTTGAGGCAGGAACACCTGCATAAATTAGTGGTAGTTCCACATTATGCAAAGCTGAAGCCCTCGGGAGTAAATTGAATGTTTGAAAGACAAAACCGATTTTTTTATTCCTTATTTCAGCAAGTTGATTGTCATTAAACTTGTAAACAGGGATGTTTTCCAGCTCATATATACCTTCTGTTGGTGTGTCGAGACATCCAATTATGTTCATAAGAGTTGATTTGCCAGAGCCCGATGGTCCCATTATAGCTATGTATTCACCATGATTTACCGTGAGATTTACTCCACGCAAAGCGTGAACCTGTACCTTGCCAACATTGTAGATTTTTTTAATCCCTTTTAATTCAATTAATCTTTTCATCTATCCACCGAAATAAAAATTTAACCTGTAACTGATGTTTGATAAGTCAATCTCTGGTACTCCAGTGACAATTTTGTCTTTGTGTTTCCATTTGTCGTTCCAGCAATACAGATAATTGACGTTTATACCGATTGCGAACCATCTAAATACATTATATCGGAAGCCAATAGTAGGCAATACATAGAAAAAGGCATTGGATAAGCTTATATCATAATCAAAATAACTGTGAGCAGTATTAAGAGAGTCTATGGAAAATCCATCCCATATTTCTTTCCATGATTTAGGTCCAGACCACTGTACGATATCTATGCTCATTCCACCACCTCCGAATCCTGTTCCAATGTAAAGTTCCGAATTATTAAAAGGATGAAAAACTTTTTCGACAAGCATACCACCTAAACCTACGCTGAGTGTGACTTCTTTCTGTATTTCTCCGGGTTTAGCACTTTTTGAGTTGAATCCGCCAAATCCATAGCCGCCAACTCGAATTCCTTTTCCTAGGAATGCCCATCCGCCTCCTCCAGTCAGGATCATCATATCATCAAGTGCAGGGACACCAATGTTTTTCAATTGCTCATTTAGTGCTGGTACGTCAAGTTTCAGAATCATTAACTCAAAGCCTCCAGCACCGCCTCTAAAAAATCCACCCTTATGCCTCCATTTCGGTCTCGTTTCGTCGTCTGCATAAGCTGTCATCAGTCCAGTTAATAGAATTACGATTAATGTTGTTGTAATTAATTTTTTCATTTTCTCTCCTCCTTAGCCTTTTTGTTTAGAATTTTGACTGGTGCACCATCATATAAATCTTTGCTGATGGCTTTAAAGCTACCAGTTACTATTTGCTCCCCTTCCTCCAATCCCTCTAAAATTTCGAAATGTGTATCGCTACTTATACCCAATTTTACCGGTCTTGCAATAGCAACAGGTGTTTTATATTTTCTGTATCTTGATGTATCGGGAAGCTCGTCTGGCTGTTTAATAACAAATACTATTTCCTGAGGAGACTTGATTTTTAAAGGAATTTTAGTATTCTGATTTTCCCTGAAAGTTACGCATTGTATAGGTACAACAATAGTACTATCTCTTCTGTCGGTTATAATGTCTGCAGTTACCGACATTCCTGGTCTCATTTTGGGATCTATATCCAGAAGGGAAATTTCGACCTCAAAGTTTGCTATTTGCTCCATTGTGCCCGGATTTTTAATAGTTGCACTGTGTGCGACTTCAGCGACAATTCCTCGAAATTTTTTATCCGGGATTGCGTCAATTTCAACTATGGCAGAGTCACCTTCAGTTATATTTACAACATCTGTTTCATCAACTTCAACTTTTGCTTTCATTTGTGAAAGATCGGATACAACCAGAATTACATCTGCTTGGAATACCGAACCAAGGGCAATTTCACCTTCTTCTTTTCTTATGTCAGTTACTGTACCTGTGATTGGCGATGAAATTTTTGTCTTGCTTAAATCATCAGCTGCCTGTTTAACCATAGCCTCCGCCTGAATTACCTGGCTTTTTGCCAGTTCAGCCTGTGCGATAGCAGCTTCCAGCTCAGACTCTGACGCAAGATTTTTTTCATAGAGAGCCTTTATTCTTTTTAGATCACTGTCAACTTTTCTTTTGCTTGCTTTTGCACTTTCAAGGTTTGAAAGTGCTTTATCATAGGCAGCTTTATATTGTGCGCTATCAAGCTCTACAAGTAGCTGCCCCTTTTTTACCCTATCACCTTCTTCAACAGTAATTTTCATGATCTTTGCGCTTATATTCGCACTAATTTTAACCTCAGTTACTGGCTCAATTAATCCAGAAGCATTTACCTTCTGGACAATATTACCACGTTCCACCTTGCCGGTTTGCACAGGGATTGTTTTTCCTTTATTGTTGCTTAAGTTAAGTAATATAAATACAATAATAACCACAATGATAATTCCGACGATTAATATCTTTTTCATTTAAGGACTCCTTTTATTACAATTTTCCCATTAAGTACAGAATTCGTGCCTCTATTACCTTAGCGTCATACATTGTTGAGATTAAAGTAGCATTAGCCCTTATAAGAGAAGCCTGAGCGTCGAGTACCTCAAGTAGAGTGGCAGATTTTAGCTTATACATTTCCTGAGCTAACCTGAGGTCTTCTTCAGCTGATTTTACGCTAATTTTACTGATATTGTACATCTCAAGAAGGGTGTTAAGTTGGTTCAGTAGAATTTCAATCTGTTTTATTATATCCTGTTTCTTCTTTTCTATCTGTTCATCATATGATTTATATTCCAAATAACTTTTTGTAATATTTGCCTTTCTGGAGAATCCATCAAATATTGACCAGCTCAAAGTTATTCCTATAGAGGTGTTCCACCATTTATCCATTGGTTTATAAATTTTCGAGAAATCTGAACCGCCTCTTGAATAGGAAAATGTTGAATAAAGACTGGGGAAAAGATTTGCCCTGTTTATTTTATACTGAATTTCAGAAGTTTTTTTCTCAATGTTTAGTAATTTTAACTCGATATTGTTTGCAAGTACTGTCTCGATTGTTTTTTCCTCATCAAATTTCACAGGAGGTGTGTACTCTTTCTCGACCACTTCGATAGGAATATATGCATCTCTACCCATCGCAATGTTTAATTCCATTTTAGCATTTTCAAGAGCTGTTTTCTGTTGCAATAAATTGAGTTTGTTATTACTAAGATTTACCTTGGCTTTGTATACATCTCGCTGAGAGACCTTTTTTACTTTATATAATTCCTCTGACTTTTTCAATTGTTCTTCACTGCTTTTTAAAGCAGACTGGTAAACATACAACATCTGTTGAGCTTTTAATACTTCGTAATATTTCTGAGTGACGTTCAAAATAATCCACTGTCGAATTTGCTCTCTATATATTTCAGAATTCAGGTATAAATTCCGTGCTAATTTGATATTATACCACCACTTTCCCCCGTCATAGATATTTTGATATAGAGATAATCCTGTTCTATAGTAGTATGTAGTTGTATCTCCTCTACTAAAAACAATATTATTATATACATATTCACTTGGACCCTGTGTTGATCTGGTCGCATTCAAATCAGTTGATATTCTAGGTAAAATACCATTATAAGAAGAAAGGATACCAGTTCTTGAGATTTTTACCTGATAATCTGCCAGTATGTAGTCAGGACTTTCCCTTAGAGCTATTTCAATGCATTTTTCAAGCGTCAATGGAGTATTTTGAGCGGTTATAATTATAAATGTTGATAAAATGATGAATAAAACAAGAACTCTTTTCATTTCTTACTCCCTAATTAAAATGCGGAAAGATTTGGTATTGCAGCGATTATAGCTGCAAATGCCAGCCATAATAGGATAAAAGTGATAATTGCTTTCCCTGGTTTTATTTCATTCAGTACAGCTATACCAAGGCCAATGAGTAAGACCCTCCAAACAGTGAAAATATCAATTGAGTTAAAAAATTTGAATAAAAAAGAACCATTTGGCTCAAGGAAAAGAGCAAGGCTAGTGTAAACCTGGGTTGAGTCTTTTGAGACCATGAGAGGAACTTTTATTAAATATCCGATAGTAGGAATAATTTGTGTATATGATACTATTGCTAATGATTTCAAATATTTTATCTCTCCTCCGAGTAAAAAATTTGAAATGAGTTGTACAAGTAGTGCAATGAAAAACAATGATATTGCAATACCTACAGGTGACATAATATAAGCAAAGGGTTTGCCTTGTCCACTCTCAATTCTTTCTATAGCGAGCTCCTTTTGAGCCTCAGGAATTTTATCGCTTTTTTCTATCCGGGCAATATGCTCTTTAATTGCTATTGGTGTAACATATGGTAGTGTGGCTAAAGAGATGATCGTTACTATTAAAAATGGAATTAGGAAGTCCATCCAGTTAACTTTTTCATCCTTTATGGAGGTAAAGGATCTGGTTGGTTCCCAGAATAGGCTAATTATTCTTTTTAAATATAACATTTTTACCCCCTACTTTTTTGTTATGGCTTTTGCCTATTGGATTGGTAAAAATCAATTACTTAGATAGCGGTTTTGTCTTTTAGTTGTCCTTTGAATTTTTTTTATTGAATTCCTCTAGCCATTTATCTTTATTTTTTAATAGGTAGTCCAGAGCATCATCGTGGTTGTTTTGTATTATTCCATTAAGAATAGCCTCTTCAATGTTCTTTTTTATATATCCGACGGCAGGACCAGGGTTTATGTTGCAGATTTTCATGATTTCATCTCCTCGCACTGGAGATTGAAATGCCCTTAATCTATCTTTTTCTTTTACTTGATTTATTTTTTCTACAACTCTGTCAAAATTACCCATATATTCAGCAACTTTTTCGGGGTTTTTTGAAGTTACATCTGCTCTACAAAGTGTTATCAGGTCATCAAGGTCTTCATCCGCATCAACAATTAATCTTCTAACTGCGCTATCAGTAACACCGTCCTCAGCCAGTGCGATAGGACGTAGATGCAGTTTTGTTAATTTCGCAGCGTAGTTCATTACCTTATTTGGCAACCTAAGCCTTCTGCATATGGTTTTTATCATTGGGACTGCCACTTCATTATGTCCATGGAATGTCCATCCTTTACCCTCAATGAATTTTTTTGTAACAGGTTTACCAATATCATGAACTAAAGCAGCAAATCTGAGCTCAAATTTATCAGTGTATCTGGAAATATTATCAAGTACCTGAAGAGTATGATAAAATACATCTTTATGGTGATACCCATTTTTCTGTTCTACCCCTTTGAGAGCATCAATTTCTGGTAAAATCAGAGATAAAATACCAGCTTTTTGCATTAGTATAAATCCCTGTGATGGTCTAAAAGGAGCCATTATAATTTTTTTTAGTTCTTCGGTAATTCTTTCCTGGGATATTATAGACAGTCTATCCTTAACCTTTTTGATTGCGTTAAAAGTATTTTGCTCAATTCTAAACCCCAGCTGGGTGGCGAATCTTATAGCTCTTAATATTCTTAAAGGATCATCAGAGAAAGTAGTTATTGGATCTAGTGGCGTGCGTATAATACCAGCATCCAGGTCCCTTAGCCCATCGAAATAGTCTATGAGTGTGAAGATTCTATCTTCATTTAGTGGCATTGCAAGTGTATTAATAGTAAAATCTCTCCTTGCAATGTCTTCGTGCAACCCACTTTCAAATACAATAGGTTTGCGAGTATTTGATTTATAGATTTCTTTTCTTGCGGTTGTTACTTCGATATTTACGTTGCGATAGGGTATAGAGGCGGTTCCGAATTCTTTATATTCTATTACCCTTTTTAATCTAAATGAATGAGCAATTTTATTCGCAAAGTCTATACCGTCACCAATCACTGTTATATCTATATCTTTTGTGGGTCTACCGAGAAGCTTATCCCTTAAGACACCGCCTACAAGATAGACCTCTACATTATTTTGATCGGCTAATTTCCCTATTCGTTTTATTATTTTCGTTAACCTGTCTTCCTCAGGAAATAAGTACTTTAAAAATGCCATGGTTAAAATCACTCTAATTTATCAAAGAAGCTTAATATAAGCAAAAATTGTATACAACAATATTCAGTTTTTTATAAAACATCTCTCTTACATTAAAGGGTAAATATTGTATTAAGTTTTTCTTTTTTCGCCGTAATATCTTTTCTTGACAATTTGAAATTTAAATGTTATAATTCGTGCCTGATTTATGGGAGGTTATTTTTATGGAATTTTTAGAGTTAGTCAAAAAGAGATTTAGTTTGAGGAATTATTCTAATAAAAGAATAGAAAGAAAGGATATAGAAAAATGTCTTGAAGCTGTGAGACTTGCTCCATCAGCGGATAATTCTCAGCCATGGTATTTTATTATAGTTGATAAAGAAAAGGAAAAGAACGAGCTAGCAGATATAGCTTTTTCAGGGGTATATTCAATGAATTCTTTTGCGAAGAGAGCTCCCGTTCTAGTTGTGGTTCTGGATAACAGTAAAAATATTATTGCTAGAGCTGCAGGTGTAATGAGAAATGTGAAGTTCAGCCTTATTGATATTGGGATAGGGGTTGAGCATTTTGTATTACAGGCTGAAGAGTTAGGTATTGGCACCTGCTGGCTTGGATGGTTTAATGAAAAGGGAGTAAAGAAATATTTGAATATACCGAGGACTAAAAGGGTAGTAACAATGCTTGCAATGGGATATCCTCCAGAAGGATATATTATTAAAGAAAAGAAGAGAAAAAGGATAGATGAGATAAGAACCTATTTCGAGAAGGAGAAATAAAGACTATGCCAAATTCATATTTATCCAAGATAAGGAATATAGGGCTGGTAGCCCACATAGACGCAGGTAAGACTACGACGACAGAGAGATTGCTTTTCTTTTCAGGGAAAACCTATAAGATGGGTGAGGTTCATGATGGCAAAGCGGTAATGGATTTTATGAAGCAGGAGCAGGAACGCGGTATAACAATTTCTTCGGCCGCTATTACTACCAGCTGGAAAGGGCACCAGATAAATATAATAGATACACCAGGGCATATTGATTTCACTATTGAGGTTGAGAGGTCTTTAAGAGTTCTCGATGGTATTGTTATGATTTTTTGTGCCGTTGGAGGTGTAGAACCGCAGAGTGAGACGGTATGGCACCAAGCTGATAAATATAAAGTGCCGAGAATTGCTTTTGTAAATAAGATGGATAGACAGGGGGCTGATTTCTTCCACGTTGTTGATATGATGAATGAAATGCTTGGAGCCAATGCAGTTCCTTTCCAGTTACCTGTTGGTAAAGAAAATGAATTCAGAGGGATGATAGATCTGGTAACCATGAAATATATAACCTATAATGACCTGGATTTGTTGATAGAGGAAATCCCTGATAGTTACAAAGAAACTGCTCTGGAATATAGAGAAAAGCTTATAGAAAAACTTGCTGATTTTGATGAGAAACTATTGGAAAAATATTTGAACGATGAGAAAATTGAAATTAAAGATATAATGGATGCTGCACGCCATGCTGTTCTGTCCCTTTGTATAACTCCGGTTTTTTGTGGCTCTGCTTTTAAGAATAAAGGTTGCCAGCCACTACTTGATGCAATTGTGAACTACCTTCCTTCTCCTATAGACCGAGGCATTATAACAGGGTCAGATGTAAATAATCCTGAATTGACTATTTCCAGAATTCCTTCGGTTACAGAACCATTTTGTGCTATTGCATTTAAAATTACTAATGATATTTATGTAGGACAGCAGACTTTTATACGAGTATATTCTGGAAAAATAAAGACAGGTGATATGGTACTAAATTCAACAAAAGGTAAACTTGAAAGAATAGGCAGGATTTTACGAATACACGCTGATGAAAGAGAGGAAGTATCGGAACTAAAAGCTGGAGATATAGGTGCTCTTATAGGGACCAAGATAACAACAACAGGTGATACTCTGTGTGATCCTGATAATCCAATACTACTTGAGAAGATTCATGTACCTGAATCTGTTATCGATCTTAAAATTGAACCTGTTTCAACCAAGGAAAGGGATAAATTATCTCATGCCCTAAGTAAACTTGCAATAGAAGACCCCTCATTCAGGGTAAAATATGATGAGGAAATTGAAGAAACTATTATTTCTGGTATGGGTGAACTGCATTTAGAGATAATAATTGATAGGCTTAAAACGGAGTATAATGTTGGAATTAAGGTAGGACAGCCGTCTGTTGCGTTTAGAGAAACTATTACTGCGGAGTATAGACACGAGCATAAATTTAAAAAACAAACAGGTGGTAAAGGTCAATATGCTCACATTATTTACCGTATTGAACCTAATCCTGATTGTGGCCTGGAGTTTGTCAATCATGTAAAAGGTGGAAATATTCCAAGGGAGTTTATACCATCGGTAGAGAAGGGTTTCTATGAAGTAGCAGAGAAGGGAGTATATGCTGGTTATCCGCTTGTGGATATTAAGTTTGTCCTTATTGATGGTTCATACCACCCAGTTGACTCCAGCGATATGTCATTTAGAATTTGCACTGTACAGGCTTTAAAGGAATCGGTAATGAAGGCATCACCTAGGCTACTTGAACCGATTATGAAAATAGAAATAAACACTCCTGACGAATATATGGGTGATATAATAGGTGATATTAATAGACGACGTGGTAGAATTGATAAAATGAGAAGATACAGAAAAGGGTCCCAGAAGTTGACAGGAATTGTACCTTTAATGGAAATGTTTGGGTATGCCTCGGCTCTCAGGACGCTGTCCAGTGGTAGGGCAAGTTATTCCATGGAATTTCTCAGGTATGACATGTTACCTCCAAATATAGAAGGTAAGGTAGTAGAGGAAGCAAGAAAAAGAGCCAAACGTTAATAATTTTTATTGATCTGATTTATAAAATGATTACCTTTTAAGTAAATAACCTCAATAAAAATCGGTAAGAAATAAAATATTTCATTCTGTTAGTCATTAAATTGAAGTTGGTTAAAATTTGGCGTAAATTTCACTTTGTAAATTTTGATGGGAATTTGAAATGGAGCTCTCACAGATTTTGACACCTAATCTTATTCTTTATCCATTGGAGGCGAGTACAAAAGAAGAAGTGATCTCCAAACTTGTAGATTTGCTCTACAAAGAAGGGAAGGTACCGGATCCCGATTCTGCAAAAAAGGCTGTTATTGAAAGAGAGAAATTGATGAGTACCGGTGTGGGACGGGGAGTTGCCATTCCACATGGCAAGTATTCCTATATAGATGATGTAGTTGTTGCAGTTGGTATTTCCAGAAAGGGTATTGATTTTAATGCAGTAGATGGTCAACCTGTTTACATCTTTATTCTGTTACTTACACCCGAGAAACAACCTACCAAGCATTTGAAGCTTTTGAGCAAATTTTCTAGGATTTTAAGTACTGTTCAAGCTCGGGAGGAAATTCTTGAAGCAAACTCACCCGAGGAGATAGCAAAGATTTTTTATAAATATGATGAAAAATTTTAAGGAGAATATAAATGCCCTTTTGCCCGAAATGTAAGTATGAATTCACAGAAGGTGTAAAAACATGCCCCGATTGTGGTGAGAAACTTGTAGATACTTTAAATGAAGATGAAATTGTAGATGTGAAGTGGGTACCTGTTGGAACATTAAAATCATCCATGTACGGTGATATGGCGAGGGAGCTTTTGGAAAAGAATGACATTCCGGCTTTAGTCGTTACTGACTTTTTCCATGGTGCACTGGCGACTTCAGGAACAGGTTTGGCCGGTACTTTTGCAAAGATTTATGTTCCAGAGGGATCGGTTAATAAGGCAAGAGAGATTTTAAAGGAACATATGGATATTGATTTATCTTGAAAATGAAGTATCGAAGGGTTAGGGGAACAAAGGACATCCTTCCCCAGGATTCGTATAAATGGTTGTATATTGAAGACAAGATAAAGAACTTCGCTAATATCCATAATTATAAATATATAAAAACACCTGCATTTGAAGTAACTGATCTATTTATAAGAAGTATTGGTGATGATACTGATATAGTTTCAAAAGAGATGTATACATTTAAAGATAAAGGGAATAACAGTTTAACATTGAAACCGGAGATGACTGCTCCTGTTATCAGAGCCTATATTGAAGAAAGATTAAATCAGTTGGCGTCGGTTATAAAATTATATTATATTGATTCATTATTCAGGCAGGAAAGACCGCAGAAGGGTAGACTCAGGCAGTTCCATCAATATGGTTTTGAAATAATAGGCAGTTCCTATCCCGAAGCAGATGCCGAAATTATATTTTTATCGTATCAGCTTCTAAGAAGATTTGGAATCGAAAACATGACGGTAAAAGTTAACTCGATTGGTGATAGGGAATCACGAAAGAAATATCTATCAATTCTAAGAGAATCTTTAGAACCACAAAAGAAAAAATTGTGTAAGACATGCCAGATAAGATTTGAAAGAAATATATTGAGATTATTTGACTGTAAAGAACAATCCTGTCAGGCTATACTTGATGAGCATGCTCCGAGGATCATTGATTATATTAGTAAAGATGATAGAGAACATTTTGATGAGGTTTTGAGATTTATAGAAAAAGCTGGTGTGGAATGTGTAATTGATCACAAGCTTGTAAGAGGACTTGATTACTATACCCGTACAACATTTGAAATTACAAGCAATCTATTGGGAGCTCAGGATGCCCTGTGCGGTGGCGGAAGATATGACCATCTTGTTGAGGACCTGGGAGGACAACCTACACCCGCAGTAGGAGTGGCAGGAGGTATAGAAAGACTCTGGATTGCTCTTGAGGAAATTGGAAAATTCCCCACTGATAATAAAGATTTTGTTTACATAGCATCTGTTGGCGATGATGTTAAAGATTTTGTAATTAATCTTATAAGGGAGTTGTCTGAGAATAGTATATCATACGAGGTTGACCTATTGAGAAGGTCTTTAAAAGCGCAGATGAGGGATGCAAATAAAAAGGGGGCGAGGTTTTCAATTATTGTGGGGAATGAAGAGTTAAAAAAGAATATGGTTGTTTTAAAAGATATGCAAGAGGGTATCCAGGAATTGATTTCTGTAGATTCATTGATAAAAATTTTAAAAGAGAAACTAACTACATAGTATATGCAGCTTCCTTATCCTCTACAGGATAGATTTTATCGTTATAATTATTTTTTAAGGAAAAAATTTGGTGCCAAAGTATATAAAATCACGGTAGATGCGGGATTTACATGTCCTACAAGAGATGGTACTCTTGGAACTAATGGGTGTCTTTATTGTAACAACTTGAGCTTTTCTACCGATAGAAGAGAAGGTTTAATGCCGGTTGAAGAACAGGTTGGGCGAGCAATTGAGATATTAAAAAGAAAGAAAAAAGTTGAAAAATTTCTTGTGTATTTTCAATCGTATACAAATACTTATGCATCGGTGAGCGAACTGGAAAAAATTTATAGCAAGGCTTTAACCTTCAAAGATGTTGTAGGGATTTGTATTGGTACGCGACCTGATTGCATTGATGATGATATTCTCACTATGCTTTCAAATGTTAATAAGGATTACTTTGTATCCATTGAATATGGAGTTGAGTCTGTTTATAACAAAAATTTGCTTTGGGCAAATCGTGGGCATGATTTTAAAACCTCTATAATTGCAATAGAAAAAACCTATAAATACGGACTGGATATAGCAATTCATATAATTTTTGGTTTTCCGGATGAAAGTAATGAAGATGTTCTGAATTCTGCGAAAGTAATAAATAGACTGCCTATAAATTCTATTAAAATTCATAATTTGCACGTGGTAAAATGTACGCCGCTTGAGAATTATTATAAGAAAAAACCTTTTAAATTATATAGCGAAGAAGAATGGATTTTATTAATGGCTGATTTCCTTGAATTGTTGAGACCTGATATAGTAATTCAAAGACTTATTGGTGAAGCCAAAAACAATACACTTGTAGCGCCAAGATGGAAAATGCCAAAACAAAAAATAGTTGCCGAAATAAAGAAAATACTGGAATCTCGTGAAACCTTTCAGGGATATAAGTATATGGAGAGAAAAGAAAAATTGGAGGTATTGGAAGATGTTAAAGATAAAAAATTATGAAATTCACCTGCTCGAATCCGGGAGGTTTGCTCTCGACGGCGGAGCTGTATTTGGTGTCATCCCAAAGCCGCTATGGAGTAGAAAGGTCGATGTTGATGAGGAAAATAGAGTAACAATGAGCCTTACTACCCCTGTTATTATAGGAAAAGATAGAAAAATTCTGATTGATTCTGGCGTCGGGAATAAGCTTGAGGAGAAACTTAAAAAAATCTATAAAGTTGATTTTAATTATGATATCGAAAAGAGCCTTACAGATTTTGGTATAAAACCACAAGAAATTACCGATGTGATTATTACGCATCTGCATTTTGATCATGTTGGTGGATGCGTTAAGCAAATTGATGGCAGATACATTCCGTCGTTTCCAAATGCGAGGTACTACGTGCAAAGGAAGCAATTTGACTGGGCAAACAATCCAACTGAGTTAGACAGAGCAAGCTTTATGAAGAAAAATTTTATGCCCCTATTGGAAAATAACGTGCTTGATATAATAGATGGAGAATTTTATTTAACCAGTGATATTGTGGTATATGTAACAGATGGTCATACACCTGGTCTGCAACATGTTTTTATTAGGGATAGTGAAAATCCTGTCTTTTTTGCCAGTGACTTGATTCCAATGTCCCATCATATACCCACTACCTGGATTACTGCATTTGACTTATTTCCTGTTGATCTCATAAAAGAAAAAAAATATTATCTTGATCAGGCAGCTCGAAATAATTGGACAATAATTTTTCCTCATGATCCGTATATTAAAGCTGTTAAGGTAAAAAAAGGTGAAAAATATTTTGAGATAAGCGAAATAATAGAAAAAAGAGATAATGAATAAATCGGATATCAAAAATGAAGATATAGCAAAAGTATTTAAAGAACTTGGCGCTATACTGGAAATAAAGGGAGAAAATCCTTTTAAAGCTCGAGCATATTATAACGCTGCAAGGATTATTGAAAAACTTCCAGTGCCGATGAAAGAGCTGATAGATTCAGGTGAAATTTCCAATATTAAGGGTATAGGGAATGCGGTAATTAAAAAAAGTAAAGTACTGATTGAAACAGGAAAATTACCTTATTATGAAGACTTAAAAAGTAGTATTCCTGAAGGTCTTCTTGAAATGCTAAAAATACCGGGTTTAGGTCCACGGAAGATCAGAAAGTTATGGGTCGATCTTGGTATTACAAATATTGGTGAGCTTGAATATGCCTGCGATGTTAATAGGCTTGTTAGCCTGGAAGGATTTGGTTTAAAAACACAGCAGAAAATACTTGAGGGAATAAAGTTTTTAAAAAAATATTCAGATAAGCATTATATATCAGAAGGAATTGATCAAGCAAAAAAAGTTATAGATGCTCTTAAAGAGTGTAAATTAATAAATAGAATTTCAGTCGCCGGTTCTATACGTAGAAAACTGGAGATAGTTAGAAATATTGATGTGGTAATATCATCTGTACCATTTGATCTCGAGAAGATTTTTAATTTTATGAAGGAGAAAATTGACAGAGGAGCAAAAATAGAAAAGAACAGAATAGAGTTTTCATCACCTGGGGGCTTATCTGTTGATTTATATATCGTTACAGATGAGGAATTTCCTGTAGCACTTTTTTATTATACTGGAAGTCAAGCGCATTACAATAATATTAAAGGCCGATTGATAGAAAAGGGGTTTGACTTTGATGGCTTTCTTTTGAAAAAAGGTAAAAGTAAGGTGACTATTGAAAATGAAGAAGATATTTATAGGATAGCCGGACTTCCATTTATACCGCCAGAACTGCGGGAAAATATTGGAGAGATTGAACTTGCTTCTTCAGGCAAATTGTCAGAATTGATTGAATGGAAAGATATAAAAGGTTGTTTTCATATTCATTCCAATTTTAGTGATGGGATATCGACGATAGAGGAACTGGTATGGAAGGCAAGGGAATTAGGATTTAGTTTTATCTCAATTGCAGATCACAGTAAGTCTGCATTTTATGCGAATGGTCTTGATGAGGAAAGACTTAAAGAGCAGTGGGAAGAAATTGAGAGGGTACATAAGAAATATCCAGATTTTAAGATTTTCAAGAGTATAGAATCCGATATCCTTGCTGATGGAAGTCTTGATTATACGGATGATATATTAGCCAAATTTGACTTTGTAATTGCATCAGTCCATTCTCGATTTAATCTATCAAATGAAGAACAAACAAACAGAATTTTAAGAGCAATCCGGAATCCCTTTGTAAAAATTTTAGGTCATCCAACGGGGAGGCTTCTTCTTGCAAGAGAAGGTTATGATGTTGACCTGGAAAAAGTTTTAAGAGAGCTTGCAAAATTGGATAAGGCAGTAGAGATAAATGCAAGTCCCCATAGGCTTGACCTTGACTGGAGATGGGGACCGCTGGTCAGGGAGCTTAATTTAAAAGTGGCAATAAATCCTGACGCTCACAATATCGATGATATTACAGATGTAGAATATGGTATGTATGTGGCACGAAAATCAGGAATACCAAAGAAAAATATACTAAATACGTGGGAAGTAGGAGAGCTGGAGGAGTTTTTTAGAAAGAGAGTAAAATAGCACTATTTGAGTATATCTGTTAAATATATATAATAAGAGAAATTTGGATGATATTTTTTCTGAATCTACTATTTATTTTTACTAAGTTAACGTAGTAATTATTGATATTTGTGAAACAAAATAATGGCCGAAAGTCTTGAGAAAAAAGCGATTGAGATATATAACCGATTAAATACTAACTATCCGAATGCGGCCTGCTCTTTAAACCACAAGGACCCGGTTCAATTGCTTGTATCTACTATTTTATCTGCGCAATGCACTGATAAACAGGTTAATAAAATTACTCCAAAACTTTTTGAAAAATGTAAGACTCCGGAGGATTTTGTCAGGATAGATATGGATGAATTGATGGAGCTTATAAAGCCGGCAGGATTTTTTAAAAACAAGGCAAAAGCGGTAAAAGAATCGATGCAGATTATTGTAAAAGATTATAATGGAAATGTACCCAGAAGCCTTGAAGAACTCATAAAACTTCCTGGCGTCGGTAGAAAAACGGCGAATGTAGTCCTGGGTGATGGATACGGGATTCCTAGTATAGTGGTTGATACACATGTGAAAAGAATATCGAGAAGACTTGGATTAACGAATGAAAAGGACCCAGTTAAGATTGAATTTGATTTGATGAAAATTTTTCCAGAAGATACCTGGATAAAACTGGGACATTTGATGATTGATCATGGACGAAAGGTATGCAATGCAAGAAACCCAAAGTGTGAGGTATGTTTCCTGGAAGATTTATGTGATTTTTATAATAAGAGGGATATATGAAAATAGAAGCTATTATACGCGGTTTAATTGAAAGCATTGGATTAAATCCTAATGATGAATATCTTAAAGACACCCCGAGAAGGGTTAAAAAAATGTGGGAGATATTGACATCTGGATATAAGATGAATATAGAGGAACTTTTTTCTAAATCGGTATGTGAATCGAAATATGATCAAATGATTGTGGTTAGAGATATAGATTTTTTCAGTACCTGTGAACATCATCTCCTGCCTTTTTATGGGAAGGTTCATGTTGGGTATCTTCCTGATAAAAAGATTATAGGTTTAAGTAAAATCCCAAGATTAGTAGAAGTATTTTCTAGACGGTTGCAGGTTCAGGAGAGACTAACCCAGCAACTGGCAGAAACATTGATGGATCATTTACAACCAAAGGGGGTGGGGGTTATTGTGGAAGCTCAGCACCTCTGTATGATGATGAGAGGTGTTGAAAAGGTTAATTCAAAAATAAAGACGAGTGTCATGCTCGGTGCATTTAAAAATGACCAGAAAACTCGAGACGAATTTTTAAACCTTGTCAATAAAAATTATGAGGTGTAGATATGCCTTTAATTGGATGTCATATATCGATAAGTGGTGGAGTAGAAAATGCTCCAGCAAGAGGTAAACAATTAGGCTGTGATGCCATGCAAATATTTACTTCTAATCAGATGCAGTGGAAAGGTCGTCCAATTACTGATGAAGCTAAGGTAAATTACCTGAAATCTATGAAAGAAAATAATATAAAGGTTACGATTTCCCACGATTCTTATCTGATAAATCTTGGCAGTCCTGATAAGGCGAAACTGGAAAAATCACGTCAGGCTTTCTTAGAAGAGATTGATAGATGTGATAAACTGGGGATAGAGCTTCTTGTATTTCATCCTGGTAGTCATATGGGTAAAGGCGAAGATTATTGCTTGAAGATAATAGCAGAAAGTATTGATTATATGGTAGAACAACGTCCTGATTCTAATATATCTTTTGTCCTTGAAACAACAGCCGGTCAGGGATCCAATGTTGGATACACTTTTGAGCAATTGAGAAAGATAATTGAACTTTCAAGTTATCCTGAAAGATTCGGAATCTGTTTTGATACCTGTCATGCATATGCAGCAGGTTATGATATAGTATCATTTAAAGGATACAAAGATACCTGGACGAAATTCGATGATATTCTTGGACTTGAAAGGTTAAAAGTTTTTCATTTAAATGACTCAAAGAAAGAGTTAGGTTCTCGTATTGATAGACATTGTAATCTGGGTGATGGTTACCTTGGATGGGAAACCTTTTACAAAATTATTAATGATGAGAGGTTTAAGGAACTTCCAATGATACTAGAAACTCCAGGTGGTGATGAGAATTATGCAAAGGAGATTGCAATTCTGAAGAAAGCTCTAAAAAATAAATAGGAGAAAACAGATGAAAGATTATGATTTAATAATTATCGGTTCTGGTCCTGGAGGATATGTTTCTGCAGTAAAAGCTGCTCAATTAGGTCTGAGAACATTATGTGTTGAAAAAGAAGAGCTTGGCGGAGTTTGTCTCAACTGGGGATGTATACCCACAAAAGCTATAATTAAGAGCGTCGATCTCATTAATGATTTAAAAGATACAAACAGATATGGAATAAAGGTAGACAGGCTGAGTTTTGATTTTTCTGATATCATCAGAAGGTCCAGGATAGTAGCAAAAAAAATTTCAAAAGGCGTTGAATATCTTTTTAAAAAGTATGGAGTTAGTGTAGAAAAAGGTTGGGGTAAAATATTTGATAGTAATACAGTTGAGATCGACAGTAATGGATACAGTAAAAAAATAACCGGCAAAAATATTTTAATAGCTACTGGTGCACGACCTGTCTTACTTCCCGGCGTAAAAATATCAAATAGAGTTCTTACCTCAAAAGAAGCATTGATTTTAAATGAATTACCGGAATCCATAACTATTATTGGATCTGGTGCAATAGGGACGGAATTCGCCTATATCTTTTCTTCATTGGGTTCTAAGGTAAATTTGATTGAACTTCTACCTCAGGTGCTGCCAGCGGTAGATGAGGATGTATCAACTGAGCTATCAAAAGCGCTAAAAAAACATGGTGTTAAAATATATACTTCTACAAAAGTTAAAAATATATTAGAAAATAAGGATAGCGTAGAGGTGGAAATTTCTAATCAGAATGAAACCGAAATTCTAAAATCTGCTTATGCTTTAATTTCTATTGGAATAATTGGTAATACTGGGAATTTGGGTTTAGAAGATCTGGGAATAGAAACAGAAAAAGGTTTTATAAAAGTAAATAAATCATTCAAAACGAATATAGACAATATATATGCTATTGGTGATGTAATAGGGCAACCGGCACTTGCACATGTTGCATCGAAAGAAGGATTGTATGTAGTAGAAAAGATAGCAGGCAAAGAACATGCACTGGTAAATTATCGGGCAATCCCCTATGCTGTATATACAAAGCCACAGGTAGCTGGCGTAGGATTAACTGAGAAAGAGGCTAAAGATAGTGCAGTTGATTATAATGTTGGAATTTTCCCCTTTAGTGCAAATGGCAAATGCACTGCTTCCGGTGATATTTATGGCTTTGTTAAAGTTTTATTCAATAAAAAAGATGATACGATATTAGGTGCTCATATTGTCGGTCATGAGGCATCAGAGTTAGTTCATATCTTCATAGATGCGATTGAAAATAAGTTGAAATATAAGGATATGAAAAAATCGGTATTTGCTCATCCCACAGCATCTGAGGCTATCCATGAAGCGATTCTCTCAGCCTATAATGAACAAATTCACATTTAGATATGAGTAAAATATTAGAAGTGCTCGACCTTGGATACAGAAATTATGGAGAAATCTGGGAGTTACAGAAAAGGCTACATTTTCTTAGAGTAAAAGGTGTAATTCCAGATACGTTGATTCTGGTTGAACATAATCATGTTTATACTTTTGGTAAAAATGCCACACGGGAGAATCTCCTTGTAAGTGATGAGTATCTTAAGCAAAGGGGAATTGAGGTTTATCATGTAGATAGAGGTGGTGATGTAACCTATCATGGACCGGGTCAGCTGGTTGGATATCCCATATTCAATCTGAAGGAACATAAGGAAAGTGTATCCTGGTTCGTAAATAAAATCGAACAGGTTTTGATTGATACATTAAAAGAGATAGGTATAGAAGCTGATAGAATCAAAGGGTTGACTGGAGTGTGGGTCAGGGATAATAAAATCGCAGCAATAGGTATGAGGGTTTCTAAATTGGTTACAATGCATGGTTTTGCATTAAATGTAGCAAATGAATTATCCTATTACTCCGGGATAATACCATGCGGGATAAGGGATAAGGGAATAATTCGGATTATTGATTTAAAACCTGAAGTTAGCTTATCAATGGTGAAAGATATACTGATAAACAAATTTCTATATAATTTCAATTTTGAAAGCTATAAAGTAAGGGAGGAATATACAGAGGATATTGAGCGAGATGAGAATTAGAAAACCTGATTGGCTAAAAATAAAGCTGACTGTAAATGAAGAGTTAAAATTTATATCAAATCTTTTAAAAGATAATAATTTAAATACTGTTTGTGTTGAGGCAAGGTGCCCTAACTTGCATGAGTGCTGGGCCAGAGGAATAGCAACCTTTATGATCTGTGGTGATATATGCACACGCAATTGTAGGTTTTGCTCGGTGAAGCATGGAATACCCTCTCCACTGGATGAGAAAGAACCGGAAAAAATTGCAAATGTGGTGAAGAAGCTGGGTCTTAGATATTGTGTCCTCACATCTGTTACCCGTGATGATCTTCCGGATGGGGGAGCAAAACACTGGGCAGATACAGTTGAAACGATAAGAAAGGTAAATCCAGGTATTAAAGTGGAAGTGCTGGTACCTGATTTTGAGGGGGATAAGGAAGCGTTAGATTGCGTATTTAATTCAAACCCCGATGTATTCGCGCATAACCTTGAAACCATAAAAGAATTATATAAAAAAATCAGACCGCAAGCTGATTACCATAGATCTCTCGATTTATTAAAAATAGCAAAAAATAGAGGATTTATAACAAAGACAGGTATAATGGTTGGTCTTGGTGAAGCGAAGGATAAGGTATTTTCTTTGATTGATGATATTTCAGAAATAGGGGTTGATATATTTACCGTTGGTCAATACCTCCAGCCTACAAAAGATAATTTACCTGTGTATAGATATGTTCCCCCCTATGAATTTGATGAATTTAAATCTTATGCTGTTAGTAAGGGAATTAAGCATGTTTTTTCGGCACCCCTTGTAAGGAGTTCTTATCATGCGGAAGATGTATTGTTATAATACAAAATGATAAATTGGCTTTGCAGCCAGAGAAATTCAATCTAATGTGGCGCAACAACTTGTGATTTAATTAAAATTGAATTTTATATGTAAGTTTTTCCCTAAGAAATTAAAATGGAATTGGTAGTATGAAGCTTTATACCTGAACGATTCTCGTGAGAGATTTAATACTAAAAAGTAGCGTTCCATCGCAAACAACCCTTATTGTGACTTGATATCTTGGAAATTTTTACTTACGGTAGTGTCAGAAAAATCATCAAAATATTTTTCAACCTTCTATATTGGCTAAAGTGGTTTAATTTCTTTTTTCATTTTATATTTCTTTCTGATTATCTCTATGAGTTTATTTTCTTTTAATAACCTGTAAATAGCGTCAGAATTCACAGGAAGACTAAGCTCCCATACTATAAAGGGTACTTCGGACTTAAATCTTTTTACTTCAAATCCATTTATCTTACTTAACTTTTTCCATAGAGATCTTTAAGATTTTTCTTTTTATCTTTTCATCGGGAGATTTTTCAAATCTCTTTTTAAAAAATTTTACAGAGCATAGCCTGTCCACGGGCTATGCTCTCATCACTCATTACCCTTAATTTAATCAATTCTAACGTACCACCATGTGCATGAACTTTCCCATAAAAATTTAAAAAAGGGCTTGACAAAGAGATATAGAAAGTATTATAATTATAAATGAAGGTAAAAAATGCAAGGACATAGCCATGTTGCGTATTATAATAGTTTTATTTTGTTCTTTACTTTTAATCAATTGTGAAAGAAACCCTGTTAATGGTGACAATAATGATGATTCGAATACCCAAAATGAAGAGCGGATTTTATTTATCAGGAATGTTAAAAAAAAACTAAGTCAAATATGCACCATGAAGCCTGATGGTTCACACATAAAGGTTATTTCACAAACAGAAGTTAATTTACATAACATTGGTTATATCCAAGCCAGATGGTCACCCGATAAATCAAAGGTTGTAGTTGTTGGTGGCCCTGAAAGTTCTCCTGATATTTTCCCATTATGGCTTATTGATATGAGTGGGAATTTTTGTCGAAAGATTGCAACTGATGGATTTATGTCTGTATGGGAATCAAATGGAGAATATATAATTTTTGCCCACAGGAGAGGATATTTTTCTGAGACGTTCGATATATATCGAATTAATATTAACACAGGGGAAGAATCAGTCATATTGTGGGCCGAAACAGGGACTTCAGGGCCAAACTCTGGCTACATATATCAGTTGTTGGACATTTTTCCTGGAGAGGATAACAAAATTTTATTAAACGAATATTATACATATCGTGATACAACCAGTGGTGAACAAATAAGAGAAGATTCTGAACTGCTCATTTATGATTATTTAACTGAAGCAAAAACATATCTCACGAATAATGATCTGAATGAAGGTTGGGCACGAATATCAAATGATGGTAATTTTATAATATATCATCTTAATGATGGACTATATTTGATGGATAAATTTGGTGAAAATATTGAAGAAGTGATAGCAAATACTAATAAAAAACAACAATTTTTGCATCTATGTTGGTCTCCGGATGGAAAAAAGGTTTTAGCTTCAATTTTAGATAGTTCTATTGAAAATAACAGGTTTTATGATATCTATGCAATTGATCTTAATACAAAAGCATTTCTAAACTTAACAAATACAGCTAAAGATTCAATTTCTAACTATGTTATGGACTGGAAATAAAAAGTGTTACGAAGGAGGTGATGAAATAACAACCAATAAGTCTTTCATAACAAATTAACAATTTATTAACCAATTTTAATGAAGGTTACCGATGATTAAGAGATCCATTTTGTTAGCAGGAGTGTTACTTTTAAGTGCAGCTATAATTAAACCAAGAAAACAAGGGATTATCATGAAAAAAGCACTATTTGTTTTCGGTCTGATAGTTTTAATATTGAGTTGTGAAAAAAATCCAGTGGATAATAACGAACCAACATCCCCTGAAGAAGAGCGGATTTTATTTATCAGGAATGTTAAAGGAAAACTAAGTCAAATATGCACCATGAAACCGGATGGGTCTGGTATAAAAGTTATCGCACATCATGATTATAGTGATGACGTATATTATCCCCAAGGGTACATGTTTGCTCGATGGTCACCGGATAAATCAAAAATTGTGGTGCAGGGAGGCCCAGATAGCACACTAGAATATTGCCCTCTGTGGCTGATGGATATGGGAGGCAATCTAATGTATCGATTGATATGGAATGGTAACATACCAATTTGGACTTCAGATGGTGAAAATGTTATTTATTCAAGAAGAAGAGGATATTTTTCTCTTACGAATGATATTTACAAGATAAATATTAATACTTTAAATGAAGAAACATTACTATTTGCAGAGACAGGGCCACCCGGTAGTAATTCAGGATATATTTATCAACTTTTAGATATACTTCCTGATGATAATACAAAATTAATTTTAAATGAGTATTATTCTTATCAGGACTCAACTGGCAAACAAACAAAAACTGATGATGAGCTACTTATCTATGATTTTTTAAACAATACCAAACAATATCTCACAGATAATGATTTAGAAGAAGGTCGGGCTAAAATATCTCCAGATGGAAGCTTAATTGCGTATTCAACATGCAATGTTGGTTCTCCTTCAAATAATTTATTTTTAATGAGATCAAACGGAGATAGTCTCCGACAACTAACTTTTGGTTCTACAGATGTTTATCTATTTTTCAACTGGTCACCTAATGGGAGAAAAATAGCTTGCTCAAAATCCGATCAGTCAAAAGGTTATAATCCTTATAGCGATATTTTTATCATAGATATTCAGACAGGGGTTGTTAATAGATTAACGAATACAGCCCAGGATAGCATCAGTAATGCGGTAATGGACTGGAAATAAAAAATAGGTGACCGCTATGATGAAAATGTTCTTTTCAGGTTTTACATAACGATTAAGTCAACTCTAATTATTTGTCCCAGGAAAGAATTGTCGGGATAATATTATATCAACATATTAATCGTTAATCTGAGAGGAGGTGTTTAAAATGTGTGGAACTAAAAGTTATTTCACGATTTCGGTTTTGCTGTTTTTGGCCTTATTCTTCAGCGAATCTTTTTCCCAGTACACTTGGGTGAATACTACAGATTCAGAAGGAAATGCAATCCGTATGAAGGTCAACAGCAAAACTGGAGCGCCTTACCGTCTGTACTGATTGAAAGTAAACTTCAACAACCGTTACGGACACATCACGGAGCAAAACGTACAGGGACTCAGCAGACAATTTTTAGCAGAATATGCCAAGTTGCTGAAGATTCAACCAGGGGCTTTAAAGTTTGAGAGTGCCGTGAACAACAAGGGAAGATGGTACATCAACTTTAAGCAGCAATACAAAGGAGTTCCGGTCTATAGAGCGAATGTAGGATTTACAGTCCACGAAAATGGAAATGTGGTATTGGTGGGATCGGACGTATATCCGGATATTTCCATCGATGCTACTCCTTCCATTTCCTCGGATGAAGCCCTGAAGATCGCTCAATCCAACTTCATGGAATTAACCGGTACGGATTCTCTGGTAATAAGAAAAGAGCCAGAGCTCATTATTTTCCCAGTAGAGAATGAAAAAAATTTCAGTTATATTCTTTCGTACAATATTGAATTGGAATATATTGACTCATTAAACGTTTACAGTCAAGTATATTTTATTAATGCTAAAACAGGCGAAATTATAAAGGAATATTCAAATATTATGAATGATTGTATTAATGCAACGTTAAATTATAAATATTGGCCAGAACATTACTATGACCAACAAAGTGGTGACCAAGTATATAGAAATTCAAAGGTTAGACTTTATAATTTATTGGGTCAAGCAGTGGATACAAAAAATACTAATTCAACTGGTTATGTTAGTTTTTGCAATTTAGCATATAATACATATTTTCTCACTGCTAAATTTGAGAATTCCTATGTAAGACTTCGAAATACTAATGGTCTTACAAAATCTTTGCTTCCAGGAACATATAATCTATCGTGGGATGCAACAGATGAAAGTAATGTTTATCATCATGTTAATTTAATTCATGACTTCTTTAAGAATTCACCATTTAATTATGATGGTATGGATTATAGAATGGATGCATTCATCAATCAAGGAAGCTCTTATAATGGATGGGCTGATGGAAATAGTATAGGGTTTGGTTCCCAATACGGACAATATTGGGCAAGATCGAGTGACGTAGTTTACCACGAATATACACATAATACAATTTATCATTTATATGGAAACAATTGGATTGGTGATCCGAATAATTGGTATACTCAAGGAAGTGCAATGGACGAAGGATTCGCTGATTTTTTTGCATGTACGATAAACAATGATCATATCCAAGGTGAGTCAGTTGGTGTTAGTAGAGATTTGAATAACATATTAGAATGGGATCCAAGTGAAAATAAGTATTATAATTGTCGTGTAATAGGAGGTGCTTGCTGGGATTTACGAGAACAAATTGGCAGTAGCATCACCAATAAGATCGTTTTTGATGCACTTCAAATGCAGCATCATGCCTATAATTTTGCTGATTTTCTTGATAACATGATTTTAGCAGATGATGATGATGATGGTAATGTTTACAATGGTACCCCCCATGATGATCAAATATGTGATGCGTTTATTAACAACCATAAAATAGATGGAACTTATTTAGCAGGAAAAATTAAAAGAGATATTACAATTGACCATTTTGTAATCATAATTGGGAATGTTACTGTTACATCAGGTGCAACACTGACGATTCAACCTGGAGTAACAGTGGAATTTGGTGGTTACTACAATCTTACTGTTCAAGAAGGTGGAAAAATCATAGCAGAAGGAACAGAAGATCAGCCCATATATTTCACCGCAGCAAATCCATCTGGGAGGCGTACCTGGGGGACACTATTTGTTAATGGGAGTAATAACATTTTGAAACAATGTATAGTTGAGTATGGTGATTGGGGATTAAAATTAAGAGGTTCGCCCTCACCAGCAAGTGGTAATGTAGTAGAAAATTGTATATTCAGGAAAAATGATCAAGGATTGAGAATAGAGAATAATACAGTAGATGTAAGGAACTGTCAGATATATGACAACAGGCATAACGTAGTTTTAATAGGAAATCAGGATGTAGACATAGAAGGATGTAGGATTTATAATGGAGACAGGGATGGTATTTATAGCAGTAATGGGAATTATGTAGAGTTATATGGGAATGTTATAGAAAATAATGGATTGGGCAGTTCAAGTACAAGGAATGGGATATATACAAATTGGAATGATATTTACTATATTGTCTCCTGTAATACAATCAGAAATAATTATTCATCTGAGGTATCTGCGTATTATGATGATAAAGTAGAGGTAGGATACAGTTCAATACATGATGACAATGGATATGAAGTTTACAATCGTAATAGTGGGAAGATATTCTGTTATTTTTCCTGGTGGGGAGAGTATCCGCCAGATTATTCTCAATTTTATGGAGATGTAACTATAGTAGGATATCTATATGGTCGACCAAGCTGGGAAGGTCAGACGAGATCTGGAGGATTATCAAAGATAGTGGCTATGAATTTAGATAATAATAATCCTGATGATGACAATATAACTTATGAGAGTTTAAAGGAAAAAATATTAAGCAATCCATATTTTCCAGAAGCTGATTCACTTTTAAGTAGGATGTATGTAATAGCAAGGAAAGATTTTAGAGAAAACAAATATGGTTTAAGGAAAAGTTTTTATAATTTCCTAAAAAATTTACGGAAACAGTATCCTGATACAAAGATTAGCAAAAAGTCACTTGAATATATGATAATCTGGAAGATGTTAGAGGGTGATTATAATAAAGCGATATCACATTCAAAGGAAGCATTGGCTTGTGAAGCAGGTGAAGAGAAAAGATATATGATGCTAAATTTAGCTTATCTTTACTCAAATATGTTTGAATTTAAGAAGGCAGAAAGACTGATTAAAAAATATAAAGAAAAATGTGGAATCGATGATAGAGTAGTATTCATGGAAGAGACAGTTAAAAATATTGAATATGAATATAATAAAGGATATATAAAACCGATAGAAACCTCAGAAGAAGAAAGAATGCTTGTTTCAAGAAATGATAATATTATTTTAAACTCACCATATCCCAATCCCTTCAATCCAATAACCACAATATCCTTTCAAATACCCGAAGAAGCAAGGCTCAAAGCAGAGGTATTTGATATACTTGGAAGGAGGGTGTCAATACTTACAGAAAGGAAATACACTCCAGGGGTTTATAGTATCAGTTTTGATGGCAAAAACTTGCCGAGTGGGATATATTTTATAAGGATTAATTATGACCCAGTGGATGAAGGCAGTAAATCAAAGGTTTTTGTAAGAAAGGTTTTACTGGCAAAATAAACACTGATATTAGCCGACCTTAAAAGGTCGGCTTTTTCTTTGTTTAATAAAATTTAGGTTTATTGATATAATGCTTAAATATTTGATAGGATTGTTTAATTCGAGGGGAAAAAATTTTAGAAAATTCAAAAAAAAGACTTGACAAAAGATTATGGGGGGTTATATTTATTTATATAAAAAGCGGAATTAAAAATGAAAAGTTATCAGAAGATAAAGATTGTGAGTAATTTGAGGGATAGAACTTTTAATAATTTCGATATATCTTTAGAGATAATAAAAGATGGTGAATAATGGAAACGAGTTTTTAAAATATTAATAGTGGTAGTATTATCTGTAATAAGGAGGAATATTTAAATATGTTAAGGGTAATTTTATTAACATTAATACTAATTTGTTTTTTTAGTGAACAGGTAGGTGCTCAATCTAATTATGATACATTGTATTACTATGATCCATACAATATAGAAGCGTGTCCACTAATACTCCATGCTAGCATTGTAAATCTTGCGGTAAAGTTTGAACCTATAAGCAATCGTAGTTACTCAATTAGAGAGATTCACCTTCTTATAGCCCCTGACCCATCCGGGTTTTATTCAATTGGCGATACCGCACCTATTTGTATTCATAGTGCTGGTACAGATACATCTCCGGGGAAAATTTTATTAGAAATTCCTGTAACTATTAATGGTAGTTCAGAGATTTATCCCAATTGGAAAATAATTGATTTATCAAGTTACTCAGAGCTAAGTGGGCTTATTGGTGATTTCTGGGTTAGCGGTTTGACAGTTTTATCAAGCCTGGTGCACAACCCCTTTTTATCAACTTTCAATGAGAACACATTTGTATACTCCAATATGAGATGGGTAAAAAAAGGTGCTCCTGGGCTTTTTATAAAGGCAGTTATAGAATACGAAGGAATGGAAATAAATGAGAAAGTAGGTGCTGAATACCCTCTGGAGTTTCTAACGTATAGCTATCCAAATCCGTTTAACATCTCAACCAATATTGTGTTTTATTTACCTTTTTCTTCGGATATATTGTTAACTATTTATGATTTAACTGGTAATGTAATAAAGGAATATTCTATAATAAGTTGTTTACCAGGTTATAATGAAGTAAAATGGGATGGTAGAAACAAGAATGGTATCATAGTGCCTACCGGGGTTTATTTGTACAAAGTATCTCTTAAAGGAGCAAGTGCAAAAACGCATAAGGAAAAGATTACATTTATAAGATAACTAAACGATGAAGGGGGGGAGGGTAAGATGTATCTAAAAAATCCAAGTAAATTGATAACATTAATTTTATCATTGATCTTGTTCATAGGTAGTAATACTATTATGGCACAAAAATATTTTAAGGATAGACTTTTGATAAAACTAAAAAGTGGTGTTATTGTAAAACCTAGGAGAATGAAGATAGGTAAAAAGTACAGGTATACGTCAGGGATAAAATCTTTAGATGGATTGAATATAAAGAAGAGTGTTTTGAGAATGGAAAAAGTATTTAATGATGAAATTAATAATGAAATGTCACAATACTACAGAATAATCTTTGAAGATACTGTTAAAAATTTAAAGATATTAAAGAAGAAATATTTAAATTTACCTATAATAGAATCAATTAAATTAATAGAAATTCCTGAATTGTTAGCAGAACAGAATCATCCAGATGATCCATATTACAATTTTTCAATAAATGGAGACGGAGGGATCTCTCAGGAACAGTGGTATCTTTACAATGATGGAGATATGAATGATGATAATGTGGTTGATGGTGAGTATCTCATAGCAGAATGGGTATATGAAGAAATAGATTATTGTTCTGGAATAAATGGAATAAGCGAGAAGGATTGTATAAGGAGAGGAAGTACAAAGATGTTAGAGAGAATAAATCAGGAATAGAGAGAAAAATTAGTGTTGTTAGAATAATTATTGATGATAAATCCTTTTTGAGGTTAGTAGTGATGATGAGTATGGAGTACAGTGATTATAAACAAGGTTGGGGTATAAATATGAAGCCGGAGATTTGTGATATAGTGTAACCTTAATTCAACTACATTCCATCGTGGTTACATTGCATGCTTGGTTATAAAAAATGTGATTTTTATGACTTCTTTGGAACCATTTTACTTTGTTTAATAAATATTAGGTGTATTGACATAAAAGCTTAAATATTTGATAGAATTTTATAATTCGAGGAGAAACAAATTTTAGAAAGATTTAATAAAAGACTTGACAAAAGATTATGGGGGGAGTAAAATAATAAATGTAAAATGTAAAATTAAGAATGAAGAGTTGTAAGGAGATAAATCTTATGATTAATTCAGTGGGGAGATTACATCTATTTGTATGCTGTTCCTTTAAAATAATAACTATTGCCACTTTTACAATACTTTTAATTGCCAAATCACGTCCACAAACTTCAGTAATAGTAAAAGGTAAAGTACTTGATAGTTACTCTAAAATCGGTATTCAAGGAGCAAAGGTTAGTTTTATAAATGAATACAAAGATACATTTTCAACTTATTCCGATAATGAGGGTAATTATACAATAAATTTTTCAATAATAGAAATTGGGGATAAAAAAGGGCAAAACACTCTACTTGGATATAAACTATATCAAAATTATCCTGATCCTTTCATTCCTTGGATGTGAGTAGCTTTTGAAATATCAGAGCTTTCAATAGTTGGTACAATCATTTATGACATGTATGGCATAGCATATCAAAAAATAAAAGCTTTCAATTATTAGAAAATAGTGGGTATGAGGTGTTCATTTCGGGTTGTGACAGTAAGTGAAAAATTATAATTGAAAAATAAAATTGGGAGGAAATGATGAAACTAAAATATTTTTAATCTTAATTTCATTTTCATTATTTGTAAACCTTCATGGAAGTTCGGGAAAAATTCCAGAAAATTTATCTAATAATACAAAAATTTATAAAGAGTGGATAAATATGGGATTAGGGCATGGGACCCTGCCTTTTGTGATAAACATGGCTATAAGTTATAACTTCGGATATAGATCATTTCACCAGGTTGCATATAACTTTTTTGAAGATCACCCTCTTTTTGGGACCCCTCTCCACATCGTACGTGCGATCAATTACGGTATGGGTGTGAGGAAAACCAACCGATTCTTACATATATCAATTTTTTCAGGTCCAGCATTTTCATATATCCGAAGGGAATATAAAGGGAGCGAGAGAAGTAAAAAGACTGTCGGTATTGTTATAAATACTCAATTGTTTATTAAACCCATTGCAGAAATAGGACTTGGAGTTGAACTCTACTATAATTTAAACTTTGAAAAGAATGTTAGTGCAATTCGATTTTCGTTTCATTTTAATAACACAAAATAAAAAGAAGGAGGGAGTCAATACTTACAGAAAGGAAATACATTCCAGGGGTTTATAGTATCAGTTTCAATGGTAAAAATTTGCCGAGTGGGATATATTTTATAAGGATTAATTATGATCCAATGGATGAAGGCAGTAAATCAAAGGTTTTTGTAAGAAAGGTTTTACTGACAAAATAAAATAGTGATGTCTCGCTAATATTAGCCGACCTTGAAGGGTCGGCTTTTTCTTGCGATTTGGTAGTGAGTAAGAAATAATTAGAGTATAGAGTTATACTATAAATTTCTTATTGAATTAATCTATGTTTTAACTATATTTAGCAAAAACATAATTTTTTGTAAAATATTTTTTCTATAAAAATATTTTTTTAATCGCTTTAAAATGTTATATTAATTATTATGAATTTTGATAAAATTTAGAGGCATATATGAGTGGTAGCAAGATTTCCCGTAGAAAATTTATAGCAAGTTTAGGAGTACTAACAGCTGGTGCTGTTGTAAATCCTTTTAGAAGAATATCATCAATATATGGATTTGGCAAACATAGCTCACTTGATTATCTGACGGCAGTTGCAGTAACTCGTGCAAACAGTTATGATGATTATAGTCTGATAAAAAATAAAGTTCAGCATCTTTTTGAGTCTCTGGATGGAATAAGCGATATCGTATCGTCCGGTAAAAAAGTGGGTATAAAAATTAATCTCACAGGTGGAGCTGGATTTGCATTCCATGATAAATTGAAGGGAAAGGATATCGGAGAAGTAATGTGGACTCATCCAGCTGTTTTAAAGGCTGTGTGTGAATTAATAATTGATAGTGGAGTGAAGGCATCGGATATATATGTTTTGGAAGCAATAAGTAGAGATGATACATCATACTCTGATTTTGGATACGAGTATGTTGTAGATAAATTAGGTTTGAATTTTATAAACATAAACTATAAGGAGCCATACGATTCATTTGTAGAAGTCCCGGTTGGTAAAAATTATTACAATTATGAAAAATTTACACTCAACAGAATCCTGACAGAAATTGATGTTTATATCTCAATACCCAAAATGAAACATCACTATGCTGCAGGCACTACGCAGTCTTTAAAAAATCAGGTAGGAATAGCTCCAAGAGATATATATACCGGTGAATATAGACGAGAGGTGCTTCACTGTGGTAAAACGTCTCCAGATAAAAAGGAGGAGAAGTCATATCTCCCACGATCTATTGTTGATCTGAATAGAGCACGACCGGTTCACCTTGCAGTAATCGATGGGATAAAGAGTGCGAATGGTGGAGAAGGTGTATGGAATCCAACCTTTGAGCCAGCTGAGTATCATTTCCTTCTTGCTGGTAAAGACCCTGTAGCTACAGATTCTATTGCCACATATATAATGGGCAGGAATCCAGAAGGTGAAAAGATAGAAAGACCTGAAGGTGATGAGTGTGATAATCACCTTTATCTTGCCAATCAACTTGGTATGGGGACGAATGTACTATCTACAATAGAACTTGTTGGAGATGGTGCTGAAGATGTAGGTCTTTCAATATGTGGTAGAGAAAGAGTAAATCCCACAGAAATTAAACTACATAGAAATTATCCCAATCCCTTTAATTCGTCTACGATCATTGAATTCTATCTACCAAGAGATATGGAAGTAAAGCTTGATATTTACAACATAAGGGGGCAAAGAGTTGTAAGGCTTGTGGATAAGACTCTATATTCTGGTAAATATAAATTCGTCTGGAAGCCAAACGGTTTACCCTCAGGTGTATACTTTGCAAAGCTACGAGCAGGAAGAGTGGTAAAATCAGTTAAGATGATGTATTTAAAATAAAATATCTTTCCTTTGACTCACCTTATTTTCCAAGGTACTTGATAGTTTATCTTGTATTGCAGTTAAATATTAAATGACTGAAAATGAAAAAGATAGTTTGGGATTCTACATCCTGCTACAATGAAGATCAATTTAGTAAAATGTGATAGCACTTGAAAATTTTCTTGAAATTGTAGCGGAAATTATATCTATTTGTGATGACCTGAGGTAAGCGTATAGTAACGATAATCAATTTAAGGCATAATTTAGTTTTATTATGATTTGAACATATTTATAACCTGCTTTTTACTCATGATTTTTCCTGATAGAAAGCCACAAATATTCCAGTCGGCATTTAGAAAATTTTCTATGATATTTTGGTTAACATTTTCTTCAATCAGTGGATAAAATTTGCCTTTTTCTTTCCTGCCAGTGTAAAAAAGTTTACCTGTTTTAAAAAGTATATCAAGAATTGCAAATCCCAGTGTTATTTTTATTTCTTTGCCGGGTAGTTCTTCCTTGATATATACTTTCCCATTTTCAATATTAAATTCGCATGGTTTTAAACTTTCATCAATAATCTTCTTTATAAAATTTATAATTCTCGTAATGATAAATAATGTGGCTATATTTTTTCTTTTAAATTCATTGCATTCGTAAGCAATGTAGGTTGATCTTAGTATTTCAACACAGTCTATTTCAAATCTGTCTTTGATTATTTTATTATATAAATCGGATTCGGGGGTTAGATAAAATATTGAAGGTCCTATCAAACATTTTTTCCCAGAAAGAAACAGGATTGATTTTAACATATCATCTATTGTATCACCTGGCATACCAAGGATAATATAGGCTATTACCGGTAAATTGATTTTTTCGCAAAATCTTAGAATTTCCGAAAAATATCCCGTTGTTACAGGTCGCATCAGAGCCTGCTGGAAGTTCTCGTTTGTATGAACAAGCGATAAGTTTAGATATTCAAAACCAGCCTTTTTCATTTTGTGTACTGTATTCTTATCAAGATTTGATGCAGTGATTCCATTCATAGCATAAAGAGATAAATTTTTATTTGGATAATATTTTATGATACAATCAAGAAGGTTATTTAGCCATTTTTTATTTTGTCCAAAATTATCATCTTCAAAGTCAAAAGATGTAAAACCATTTTTTACTTTTTCATCTATTTCATCAATCACATTTTCGACGCTTCTTGTCCTTGTCCTGTCTCCCATTACTTTATAAATTGAGCAAAATTTACATTTGTATGGGCATCCTCTGGATGACATAATCATTGCATGTTTTTTACCATTTAAAGTGAAATCACTGACATAATCAATATTGTAATCAGGGTGGGGTACTGAGTCAAGGTCTTCAATCAAAGATGTTCTATTAATTGTGGTTTTTCCATTCTTTATATATGCAAGGTTTGGAATGGATTCTATTGGAGCTCTTTTATTCTCAATATAGCCCAATAGGTTTCCTAAACTTAATTCACCTTCTCCAATTATTACAAAATCAGCGCCATTCTTTAGGTATACATCTGGTCTTATTGAGGCATCAATACCTCCTACAATTACCTTCGCATTCTGCACTTTTTTTCGTATACATTCGATTAATTCGAATGTAGTCTTTGAGTATGTGGTAAACATACTCGAGATACAAAAAATTTCTCCATCATCTGGTATATTGGTCATCATTTCATCTTTACTGAGTCCAAATCGGTAATAGTTTTTATAAAGGGAAAATGGAGATGTATTTTCATGATAAAATTGGAGTAGCGGTTTAAATATTTCCGGTGGATTAATTTTCTTCTTTTTATTGTTTCTAAAGTCTAAAATTTTGACATTATAGCAATTTTTTACTGTTGTTGCTATTTGAATAAGTCCAAGGGGGATATTTCTTATAGGTGTTGTGTAAAAATCCTCTATTTGCGGTTGGATAAAATAAACATTTTTCATGATTATAATTTAACCAATATTTTTCTATTGGAGGTCATATGAGTATATGGGATTCGATAATTTTGGGGGTAGTACAAGGGTTCACAGAGTTTTTACCGGTGAGCAGTTCAGGGCATCTTGTCGTTATGGAACATTTTCTGGGGTTAAAGTTTCAGAGTTTAACATTTGAAGTTATTGTGCATTTCGGGACGTTTTTAGCCGTTGTGATTGCCTTCCGGAAAGAGATTATATCTTTGATAATTGGCTTTTTCCGTGGGCTTTTCAGCAAGAATGTAATCAGTAATATAAAACTTGATTCCGACTTTAGAGTGGCAGTGTATATAATTATTGGTACAATCCCTGCTGTCATTGTTGGGTTGTTCTTGAAGGATCAAATTTTAGCAATTTTTCACAATTTGAACCTTGTTGGAATAACTTTGATAATTACAGGAGTAATTTTATTCATCACAAGGATTATATATATAGGCAATAAAAGGGTTAGTCTGCTATCTTCAGTAATTGTTGGTATAAGTCAGGCATTTGCAGTACTTCCAGGTATATCAAGATCAGGGGTTACAATAAGCACCGGTCTTTTTATGGGGCTATCGAGAACTGAGGCAGTAAAATTTTCATTTTTACTCTCTCTGCCAGCAATTTTGGGTGCTAACGTTCTCGAGCTGATGCAGGTGGGGAATGAAGAATCATCCATCCCATTTTTATTTTATTTAGTTGGTTTTGTTTCTGCATTTATCTCGGGTTTTATCGCTATTAAAGTACTGATCAAAATGGTTCAAACGGGGAGGTTTAGTTTATTCAGTATTTATTGTATATCTCTCGGGATACTTATCTTAATCTTTCTATAAATTAGCAGGGGAAATGAAAGAAAAAAGGGAAGAATTTACCTACCATCTGGGATTTATTTTAACAATGCTTGGTATGGCAATTGGGACTGGCAATATATGGCGGTTCCCAAGAATTGTTGCATCAACAGGTGGGGGTGCATTTTTAATCCCATGGACAATATTTCTTTTTATGTGGAGTATACCTTTAATGATTCTTGAATTCTCGATAGGAAGGAGTACAAAGAGAGGGGTGATTTACTCTTTTTCGGCTATTTCAAACGGAAAACTAACCTGGATGGGATTGTTCGTTGTTTATACCACTCTTTCTATTATGTTTTATTACTCCAGTGTTACCGGATGGTGTATAAGGTATCTATTATTTTCTGCTGAGGGTCGATTTACTGATATTGATCTTCCATCCACTTCGTTACTTTTTGAAAAGTTTGTTACTGGGGGATGGCAGGTATTTTTTCATATACTGGCAATTTCATTGGCAGGATTTATTGTTTATAAGGGTGTTGTTAAAGGCATAGAAAAGGCGAATATTATATTTATTCCATCACTATTTTTACTATTATTATTGTGTTTAATAAGAGTGATTACAATCAGGAATGGCTTTAAGGGAATAGAATATCTTTTCGACATTAACTTCAGTCGATTGAAAGATTATAGTGTGTGGCTGGAGGCACTTACACAGTCGGCATGGTCAACTGGTGCAGGATGGGGTCTTGTGTTAACGTATGCTATATACATGAAAAAGAATGAGGATGTTTTCCTTAATTCATTGGTGACTGGATTTGGAAATAATAGTGCTTCGCTACTTGCAGGGATGGTTGTCTTCGGGACTGTATTCGCTACAGCTTCATCTCTTGGTGAAGCAATGGGTATTTTATCTATTTCGGGAAGAGGGGGAACAGGTCTAACTTTTGAAACATTACCGGCTTTATTTGCCCACATTCCCATGGGATATTTTTTATCTCTTTTATTTTTTCTTGGTCTAACATTTGCCGCAATGTCGTCATTGATATCAATGGTTGAAATGGGTACAAGAATTTTTATTGACTTTGGTATAGATAGAAAAATTGCAACTCTTATTGTAACTCTTTTAGGAATGTTATTTGGATTACCTTCAGCAATCTTGATTGATTTTTTTGAAAATCAGGATTGGGTATGGGGGATGGGTCTGATATTAAATGGGCTATTTTTCTCTATAATCGTTATAAAATATGGGGTTGATAAATTCAGAGAGAACTTCATAAATAGAGGTAACGTAATTAGAATTGGTAAGTGGTTTGAATATTTGATTTTTTTGATACCTGTACAATTTGGTATACTTATAGTATGGTGGTTCTCTAAATCAATTGGATGGGAAAATGATTGGTGGAATCCCCTGAAGAAGTATTCCCTTGCTACTATTTTATGTCAGTGGTTGTTGATAATTTTTTTGTCAATAATTTTTAATAAGAAAATTGTTAAATTGCATGAGCTGGAAAAATGAGCTTAGGAAGTTTAATCTGGTTAATATTTTTTCTTACCTTTTACTGGGGCGGATTTTTATTACTTTTAGTTTTTTCGAACAAAATAAGAAATAAAAAAGTATAAACGGCGATGATTAAATCTGCACTTGAAGTTTTTACTGATATTGAGCAGGGTAGATTAAAAAAAATATATTTTGCATATGGAGATGATTACTTTCTACAGGAGAGATTAATAGACTTATTACATAGGAAATTGCTTTATAAATTCGCAGGTAACCTATCACGTCATGTATATTATGGAGATGAAAATAATAATAAGGCTGTTTTCAATGAGCTGTTTAATTATGGAATATTTAGTCAAAATAAATTTATTGTTTATAAGAATGTTGTTAGAATAAGTACCGATGAAGAGAAGTTATTGAAACAATTCATTGCGACTGTTCCTGAGGGAATAACTCTTATAATTATATTCAAAGGAAAAAATGTCCCAGAATTTATAAAAGATTATAGAGAAATTATTCAAATAGTCGATCTGTCGACTCCCCGATATAACAAAATTCCCGATCTGGTAAAAAGCTATATACAATCTCATGGTTATACGATTGATGAAGATGCGGTGGACTTGTTAATTATGCGATGTGGTGAAGAATTGGGTACTCTTATATCTGAGGTTGAAAAAATAACTGTGTATCTTGGTGATAGAAAAGATATAAAGTCTGAGGATATAGAAAAAATAATAGGTTTCACAAGGCAATATAACGTAAATAATCTATTGTACTATATTTCGAAAAAGGACCATAAAAAAATGATAGAATGTATTTTGCTTATGCTTGATGCTGGCGCAAGTGTACCTTTTATTGTTTCTGTTCTAACGAATTATTTTACCGATCTCTGGCTATATGATTCTGCTAAGGATAGGAGTAATTTTAGTACAATAAGTAAGATGGGTTATGAAAATTATAAGAAATTAGACTTCGGCAGGGTTTTTAAAAGATTACTTGAGATTGATCTGAAATCAAAGACTACAGGAATTTCCGGGAAGGATTTACTTTTACCATTTTTTGCGGAATTATGCCTTTTATAGAATTGTTGATTAGATTAATTTTTTGATGCATAAAATAGTTGGGATGTATGACTAAAGAAGAGAAGAATAATAAATATGAATTTACGGATGAAGAACTGATTGCAAAATTTCAGAATGGGGATGAAGGTGCTTTTGAGGAACTTGTGCATCGATATGCTGGCCGGCTGTTAAATTTTGTATACCGTTTTGTTTATGATAAAAAGGAAGCCGAAGATATAGTTCAGGATACATTTTTGAGAGTATATATGAATCGTCATGCCTACAGAGAGATAGCAAAATTTTCCACATGGATATATACTATAGCGGCAAATCTGGCTAAAACATTCTTGAGGAAGAAAAAATACAGGAAAGTAATGTTCCTATCTCAAATGGGTCCGGATGAGAACAAAGATTTCGAGATTAAAGATGAAGAGGAGATCAGGATTATAGAAAAAGATATGAGAGTTGACGAGGAAACAATTCAGAGAGCTTTGTTAAAATTACCGGAACATTTTAAGACGATTTTAATTTTAAGAGATATTCAGGAACTTTCTTATGAAGAAATTAGTAATATATTAGAAATTCCAATTGGGACTGTGAAGTCGAGAATAAATCGTGCAAGACTCAGACTCCAGAAGGAGATATCAAAAATTTTAAAGGGGAAAAGATAAAGGAGGCTTATGAGCCCATGTTAAATTGTTACCAGTTTCGTGAGTTAATCTCTGAGTACTTGGATGGTGAAATAAGTTATTCTAAAAGGAAGTTATTTGAAGAACACAAGCAATCCTGCCAGCATTGTAATCTGCTTTTTAATTCGGTCAGTGTGGTAGTTAAAGACCTTCATCATCTTCCAGAGGTAAGTGTAAGTGAAAATTTCTATTTAAATCTTAGGAACAGAATTATTGAAGAAAGAGAAAGGATCAATAGAAAGTTCAAGAAAAGAAAGTTCGGACTTTCTTCCATTCCTATCCCCATTTACGGTCTTGCTACGGCAGTCGTTGTTATAGTTATTACATTCATTGTAATGAAAATGCAGGGAAATACTGAGACTTATAATGTGCCGCCATATGTTAAGCAGCAGATGTTGAATAAAGGTGCCTCGAATAGACCTCTAAAGCCACATGATCGATCAAATCAGCAAGTTGTACCGATTGACGGTGATGAATATAATGGAGATGACAACCAATATATACAGATTGATACCGCACAGATGTATTTGAACGAAAGGCAACAAAATTTTGATAAAAAAGTTAGATCTGTTCAGTATAGTAAGTAGGGAATAAGACCACCTGTATAATAAATAATCAATATTTATAACAAGTCATAAAAGGTGACATTGTAGTATATGGTAAAAATGTTCATATTATTCGTTTAATTCAATTCAGCTTTTTATAATCTATTGATTTTTATAATGTTTTAATTGTATTTTAACTCTGTTTTGGAATGGCTTTGTAATTATGAGTAATATAAAATTATATTGGTTTGTGGGAATTACATTAATATTAGCTGCTCTGGTGACATTTGTATATCCAAGTAGCTCTATTTTTGGTGGAGAGAGATCAACCTTTTATCTTTTTATGAAATTATTTATAACACTTGGTACAAGCGGACTGATTATTTTATTGTTGATAGACTTGCTGAATTTTTCCAGGAAGGCAAAAGCTTTGAGTAAGAAAACAGAGGAGTTGAGTAAAAAACTCCATGAAGAGACGGAAGGAATAAAACATATTCAGACAGTAGTTAATAAAAGCCCAGAGGAAGTTTACAGTATAATTATTACTGATTTACTGGAGATCATGAGAGCCACATTCTTTGCCAACCTATCGGCTTTTTTTCTGGTTAATGAGGAAAAAGGAATACTGCACTATGAGGCAGGCAATATAAGTAATCTGGAGGTTAATGATAGAATAGAATATAAGGATACTATATTTTATGACATAGTCAGGCAAAAAAAGGCAAAGGTACTTTCGGGATCAGAATTAAATGTCTCCAATTTTGGTGAATTGGATCTTGGAAAGTCTGCTTCTGTACTTATAATACCAGTAAGTATGGGTGTAAGGATTCCTGTAGGTATTATCTTACTTACGTCTAATGATGAAGGTGCCTGGGGAGAATCAGATATAGAAATTGGTGAAAAATTTTCAAATTTGTTATCTAATTCTCTATGGCAGGTTGATATAATTGAAAGGTTAACATCTATTGTAAATTTTTACCAGGAACTCAACAAACTACAGGCTGCTACGCATTTAGGTATGGATGAGCTGGAGTTTTTCAAGAAAGTCGGGGATATTTCAATAAAATTTATTGATTATGATAAAATGACTATTGCAGTGTATGATGAAGATAAGAATCAGTTGGAGATAAAATATGTTTCCGGTATAGAGTCTGACATTACGATAGGGGATAGGATTGATTTAATTGGTGGTATCTGGCAAAATATTTTGAGTACTGATAATCCAATTGTAATCAACGATTACGATAGCGAAAATGTCGATTTCAGATTCCAGCCGGATGATATATTGTCGACTTCTTTATTATCAGGTGTTGGAATAGCCTTGAAGTCCGATAATAAAATGCTCGGTGGGATTATTTTTGAAAGTAAGAAGAGAAATAATTATACAGAAAAGGATATATTTGCTATTGAGATTTTTGGAAAGTGTGTTGGAGCAGCGTACAGTAGGTTGAGAACTTACAATGTGTTAAAAAGTCTCTCTATGGTTGATGGTTTAACCGGGATATATAACAGAAGAGCTTTCGGAGAAAGGCTAAGAGAAGAGATTAATCGTGCGAGCAGATACGGAGGTATTTTTTCCCTTGTGATTATTGATGTGGATAAGTTCAAAAGGATTAATGATACCTATGGTCATCTCATGGGCGATTTTGTTTTAAAAAAATTGGCGAAAATTATTAGGGGTAGCGTTAGGAATGTTGATACCGTGGCCAGGTATGGAGGTGAAGAGTTTGCTGTAATCCTTGTAAATGCCAATAAAGAGAATGCTGTTATTTCTGCAGAAAGAATTAAGAGCAATGTTCAGGATTTTCTTTTTGAAAAAGACAATATCAGATTGAATATAACAATATCAATTGGACTTGCAGAGTATCCCATCGATGGTGATGATGAAAAGTTGCTTATTCAAAATGCTGATATGGCTATGTATGAATCAAAAAGAAAAGGTGGAAACACTGTTACAGTTTATAAATTAAAAGGTTAACAATAGGAGGAGTTGAAATGGCAAGGAAAGTCTCAGGTTTCGCTGATAAATTGAGAAAGCAAATGACCGATTATAGCACACATTGCCCTGTATGTGGTGAGTCGATACAATTTATCAAACATATCATCAGTGTAGAAGATGAGAAGAAAAAATCGATCAGATTCAAAGAAAAAGTGGAGAGAGTTTGTAAGTGCACAAGGCAGGAAATTTTTAAATAAGTTTTGCCTGAGGTAGAAAATCCTGTGAAAAATAAAATATTTATTATAATAGTGTTTGGATCGCTGATCCTTTATGGATGTTATAGTGGATTATTAGTTAATGGTGGAAGAGCAGAAAAGAAAACTATGAAATCTTATTATGCATCATACAACCCCGAGGCAATGAATCATTTTATGAATGGTATGTTTTACTATTATAATGGGAATTTTCCAATGGCCGTTATAGAATTTCTTGATGCTCTTGAGGCAGATTCATCATCTCCTACTATGTATCTTGCTCTGGCTAGAACTTATTTTAATATGGGAAAGGTAGAGAATGGAATAAGGTATGTGAAGAGAGTAATTAGGATTGATCCAGAAAATATTGAAGCGAATGAAATAATGGGAAAATTTTATGAACTTAGCGGAGATTTAAATAGAGCTGAAAAATATTACAAGAAGTTAGTTTCCTTGCAGCCCGATGATATCCATTCCTTATATCTTCTGGGGAATGTCTATTTGAATAAAAGGGATTTAAGGAAAGCTCTTTCTATATTTGAAAGGATTATTAGTATCGATTCAACGCAAATGGAAGCCTTAGAGAAAGTGGCACAGCTTACCTTTATAGATAGTATGTTCGATAAGTCTTTGCAATATTTTACGCAGTTATCAAGGCTTGATCCTGCAAATAGCAGATATAAACAAGCTATTGCAGATATTTTATTTTTCAAAAAAGATTATGATAGTTCAATTGCAGTTTACAAGACAATGATTGATGAGGATCCTGAGGATATTAAGTTAAAGATGAAATTTGCAGAGATACTTGCTAATGTGGATGATGACAGCTATAAAGAATATTTTATTAATTATATGAACCGACTATTGAAGGAGCATGGTGATAGAAAAGAGTTATATCTTATTTATTCATCTTATCTGAGAAGAAATAAAAAATTTCAAGAGTGTATAGCTATCCTTGATTCTGCACTTAGTAAATTCCCTAATGGTGTGGAGCTTTATATAGAAAAAGGAATTGTATATAGAAATTTAAAGAATTACCAGGCGGAAGAGGCAGTTTATTTAAAAGCTATGCAGATTGATAGTAACAATATTGCCTTAAGACATCAGTTAGCTATAGTCTGGGATCAGCTAAAGAAATATACAAAAAGTGATAGCTTATATGAGATAATATTGACTGAGAATCCCAACGATCATCTCGCCTTGAATAATTATGCTTATAGTCTTGCAGTCCGTAGTGCGAAGTTGGATAAAGCTTATAAAATGGTAGAAAGGGCATTACAGCTAAATCCAGGGAATCCGTCATATCTTGATACCAAGGGATGGATATTATATCAGGAAGGAAGGTATAAAGACGCTTTAAAATATATTCTACAGGCATATAATAAAGCGAAAGATAATGTTGAGGTGCTTGAACATCTCGGTGATTTATATATAAAGCTAAACAAAAAGAAAAAAGCTTTTGAATATTATAAGAAGGCTTTAACAATCGATCCTGAATATGAAGGTGTTAGGAAGAAACTTCAACAATTCGATTAAAAACATCTTAATAGCTATGATTTTAACTTTTCAATTTTTTCTCACTACCTGTGGGAGATATAATTTTCAGTTAAGAAATAGTCAGGTTTTAGGTAAAGATAGAATAAATAGTTTCCTGAAAAGCGGTGAGTATGAAATACGTGGCATAGGTACTATCTCTAATAATGTTGAAGGTAAGAAGTCATCATTTAAATTCAAAATTACTATTGATGATATGTCAATTTATAAATTGCTTATATATGATCAGATAGGGAGATTAATTTCAAAAGTTGTGGTAAATGGGAATGATTATTCGATATGGACGAGAGATAATAAGACATACAATGGAAGAGGGATCTTCCAGTGGGAGTTAATTCCATTTTTAATAATAAAAGTTGATTATATTGGTAATTTGCTACTGGCAAGAGATATTAATGACATTGGTATTAGTTCAGAATATCTTTTAAAACAAAAACCATTTGTTAAGAATATGGTAATCCATCAGGATGAGTGTAACTTGAGAATTGAGTACGGAGATTATAAGTTTTTAGAAGGAGTTATATTTCCAGGAGTGGTGAAAATTAACTGTGATGATTTCGGATTTGAGCTAAAGTTAGAGTATAGAAAGATTAAGTATAAGAAGGATTTTTTAACAATAATGTAACGGAGAGATAATGGTTGATAGTGAAAATAAACTTTTATCAATTGTGATACCAGTTTATAATGAGGTGGGATCTTTAAAAGAATTATATGAGAAGATAAGTAAAGTATTTGAAAATAGTAAATATGAGATAGAGATAATATTTGTTGATGATGGTAGCACGGATGGTTCGTGTGATATTGAGGAAGAGATTGCAGAAAAAGACTCAAGAGTTAAAGTAATCCAGTTAAATAAAAACTATGGTAAGGCAGTGGCATTAACAGCTGGGTTTCAAACTGCTACTGGTGATTACATAGCTACAATAGATGCTGATTTACAGGATGATCCAGCAGAAATACCGAAGATGCTGGAAATGCTTGAAAAAGATGGATATGATCTTATATCAGGATGGAAAAAGAAGCGGAGAGATCCTATAACAAAGGTAATCCCCTCGAAAATTTTTAATGCTGCTACTTCGTTAATGACTGGTGTTAGAATACATGATTTTAATTGTGGCTTAAAAGTGTATCGGAAAGAAGTGGCAAGTAAGTTAAGTATATATGGAGGACTTTACAGATATATCCCTGCTATGGTTCATCTGATGGGCTATAAAGTTGGTGAAAAAGAAGTACTACACCATCCGAGAAAATATGGAAAATCAAAATATGGTAGTAAAAGGTTTTATCATGGCTTCTGGGATCTGGTCACAGTATTATTCTTAAGTAAGTATTTGAGGAGACCTTTACATCTTTTTGGTTTGCCTGGAATATTAAGCTTTTTAGCTGGATTTGGAATATTAGTTTATTTAGCAGTTGGTTGGTTTCGAGGCATATGGATTGGCAATAGACCTATATTCTTTTTGGGAATTCTTTTGATGATAGTCGGATTACAATTCATTTCAATCGGCTTACTGGCTGAAATGATAGCTCATGGTCATAAGAAAGACGAATATATTATCAAGAAAAAAATTGGATGAAAATTATTTCAGTAGGTCCTTATTATCCTTTTAGAGGGGGCATTTCAACATTTAATGGCCTGCTTTGTTATCATCTTCGAAAAAAAGGGTATGAGGTTATCCCAATAAGCTTTAAGCGTTTATATCCTGGTATTTTTTTCCCTGGTAAGACTCAATTTGAAGAAAATATATCTCCGGCACGAAATGTTTCAATACGAATTATAGATTCGTTGAATCCAGTTTCATGGTATAAAGCCGGAAAATTAATAGCCACTATGAAGCCAGATCTTGTTATATTCCACCACTGGCATTCGTTTTTTGCACCAATATACTCAAGGATTAGTTCATTTTTAAAGAGGAAGACAGACTGTAAACTTTTAGTAATATGCCATAATATTTTTCCCCATGAACCGAATTTTTTTGATAAGTTATTTTTAAAAAGATTTTTCAATAAACTTGATGGTTTTATTCTTCTCACTGGGAAATTGCTCGAGCAACTGAACTTATTGGTTGATGATCCCTTATATCGAATATCGCCTCATCCTTTATATAATCATTTCCCAGATGCACTGGATAGGCAAATTGCTCGGTATAGGCTTGGTATAAAAGAGGAAAGAGTCATTTTGTATTTTGGATTGGTAAGAGAGTATAAAGGCATCGATTATCTGATAAAAAGTGTTGATAAGATATGCTCCGTGTTTCCAGTAAGAGTTTTAATTGTTGGAGAATTTTATATAGATAAAAATGACTTTCTAAAGATACTTGAAAACGTAGAAAATAAGCATTTAGTAACCATTGTTGACAGATATGTGAGTGATGAAGAGGTAAGTCTTTATTTTTCTGCTACTGACCTAATAGTATTGCCATATAGAGAAGCAACACAGAGTGGTGTGATTAAGATTGCTTATCATTATGATAAACCAGTGGTTGTGACTGATGTTGGTGGTCTAAGGGAGGATGTAATAGATGGAAAAACAGGATTTGTGGTCCCTCCGATGGATGTGACAAAGTTATCTGAGGCAATAATAAAGTTTTTTAATGAAAATTATATGAATGTTTTTAGCAATAATATAAAAAGGTTTAAAAGAAAATATAGTTGGAATGGATTGGTCTCCACGATATTGGATTTGTATAGTGAATTGAGATGAAGGTAGCAATTATAGTTTTGAACTGGAATCAACCAGAAACTACTCATGAATGTGTGGATAGTCTACGAAATATTGAGTATAGAGACCATGTGATTATTGTTGTGGATAATGGAAGTGATATTGAAAAGTATAATAGATTGTTAAGTCTTATTAAAGAAAATGAAAGCATTAAGATAGTACGAAGTGGAAAAAATTTATTGTATGCAGGTGGGAATAATTTTGGTTATGAATATGCTAAAAGGTTTGATCCTGATTATGTACTTTTTCTGAATAATGATACTATAGTTGATAGACAATTTTTAAGAAGGCTTGTAGATTTTATGGATAAGCACAATGATGTTGGTGTGGTTAGTCCGAAAATTTATTACAGTGAAAAACCTGATACGATCTGGCATGCAGGTGGATATGTGAATTTTTTGACAGGGAAAATTGCACATTATGGACTAAGGGAGAAGGATGACAGTAGGTGGAATGTAGCTCGTGAAGTAGACTATGTTAGTGGATGTGCCCTTTTTATAAGAAGACAAGTTTTCGATAGAATTGGTGGCTTTGATGAAAGTTTTGGTATTTATACAGAAGATGTGGATTTATGCTTTAGAGTAAAAAAGATGGGATATAAAGTTGTTTATGTGTCAGATTCTATAATATGGCATAAGCTTTCTATATCCTCTGGAGGAAATGTTTCTTTTTTTAAAATATGGAATAAATTCAAGAGTAATATAAAATTTTTTCTAAGGCATTGTCCTTACTATATGTTGCCCATCACTATTACAATGTATTTGGTAACATCTGTAGTAGCTTTATTAATTTTAAAGTTAGGATTCAAGCCAGAAAGATAAGTCCCTTCCTATTAAATCAGACAATTTTACTATGTCTTCTCTATAAAAGTCGGTTAGTGCCCTTCTAGCATTAATATCTATGGTGGGATTTTCTTTAGTTTTGGGAATTAATTTTAAGATGTTTTGCTTTAATTTCTCAGGAAGTTTTCTTATGAATTTTTCTCTGATCCCGTATCTATTTAGAATTCTAACGACTTTTTGGAATAGTGGGGATGGTATTTCAGATTTGTTATAAACATTTGTGATTATGTCAGTATTAGTTTTTAAATTCAGAAAAGCAAATAGTTCAAGAATAACGTTTTGCAAGTCATTAATGATGTCGTCAAATAGGATTATTTTGACCTGTTCCAAAGGAAAGTTATCCAGATATCTTTTTACTTGTTTATGATATAGACCTAAATCAAGATATAAATGAGCTACTCCCCAAGACCTATCTTTTATAGATTCATAGTCATAAAAAACCTCTTTTAAAAAGTCATTATAGGTCGTGAGACCGTCTTTCAAGTTCATTAGAAAATGCGAAAAAGCTCTATCTATAGGGTTCCGCAGTGAAATTATAATTTTTGCATATGGTATGTGCTTTTTTATTTCAATGGCAGCTACTTCTGAGTATAAGTAACTAGTACTTGCTTCACCAATAGCTTTGAAGCCTTTTGCATTTTTAAATAGGGCTTTGTATGAATTAAAATCTTTTATAAAAGCGACATGTTTATTTGGAATGTTATCCTCGTTTTTTATTATTAGTGGTTCTCTTTTATAATCCTTTCGGAATTTTCTTGATTCGATATCTTTACTAAAGAAGTTTGGCTCTTTTACTGGAGACATATATACGTCAGGGTGTGATTTTAGATAGTTGTATATAGAGGTAGTTCCTGCTTTTGCAGCTCCAACTATGAAGAAGTTAGGTAGGATGAGATCATGAATATTCATTTTTATCCTCAGTGAATTTAACTAAAATGTTGAGGATTTTGAAATATATTTTGGGAAAGTGTATTAGCGAAATATTTTAAAGGAATTTCATTAATCTGGTATAGTAAATATTTAGAATAGTTAAAGTGTTATGAAAGAATCGCGATAATGCTTTTTTCACTGTTAAAAACGATTCAAAAATCAGATAGCATATTGTTTGATGATGCTATAGACGAAGTTTTTTTATTTCTATTTTGGGCTTATTTTAATAATATAATCAGTTCTAAGTAAGGAGATGTTTCTATGTACTGTATCTATTTAGCAGTTGGACTTGGCGTTAGAATGAGGAAAAAAATTCCGAAACAATTTTTAAGAGTATACGGTAAGCCAATTATGATATATGCATTAGAAGCAAGTTTGTATTGGAATTAATGAAAGTAAAAGAAAAAGTCGATATTTCAACAATCCCGGTTCCATTTGGAGTTTCTGTTAGAATGTTATGATATGTTAGATGCAAATTTTACAGAAGACTTATCCAATATCACGAAACCGCCTACTGCAATTGATGTAGTTGAATTTTACTTACTTGATAAAGCAGATGTTATTGATGCCCAGCCTATACTTGTAATGGAAATATAAAGGAAAGATAGTTATTATTTTAGTAGAATTATTGTTTAATTGGGCGCTTTGATTTAAGATGATTTATTGTATTACTATATGAGAAAACTGAGTTATAATTTAAGGTATTATTATGGGAAATTATAAAAGGAAAATGGTCTGGTTTTCCGAAATTAGGTGGGATTTTATGATGACACGGAAACAGCAGATATTGAAACGATTTCCAAAATATTGGAAAATATTATTTATTGAACCTGTAGTATTAGATAAAAAACCTCATTTCATACCTAAAAGGGAAAACAATATATACATCGTAACGATTCCCTATTTGAGAGGTAGCAATAAAAAATTATTAAGCAAATTTATATATAATAGAATAGTGAGTGTGTTTATTAAAATTTTTGGTGAATTTACAGCGCTTTTTTGGATCTATATTTTAGGATTTTCTGGGAGAGATAGAGTTGTAGCACTTAGTAGCATTCATTGGGGCGATTTTGCTTCCAGATTAAAAGCAAAAGTAAAATTTTATGATTGTAATGATGATCATTTGAAATTTGCGGAAAATTGTCCGTGGGCGCAGAAATTTCTAAAAAAATATTTATCGACGTGCAATTTTATGACTTATGTTAGTGAAGAATTGAATGAAAAGATTCAAAGAGTATTTAGAATAAAATCCTATCTTGTAAGTAATGGTGTGGATTTTGAACATTTTAGTAAAAGAAGAGAGCCTCCTGAACAGATCAGAAATTTTAAAAAGCCAATAATTGGATATGCTGGTACTATAGACTATATTGATTATTCTTTACTTCAAGATCTATCACGTGTTTATGAGAATTGCAGTATTATATTAATAGGTCCAGAAATAAGGGGTAGTTTTTTGAAGAATTACATCATAGAGAGAAAGCTGAAGAATGTTCATTACTTGGGTAGAGTTGATTATCATTTATTACCTTGTTATACTCAATCATTTGATGTTGCTGTAATTCCGTTTAAAAAAGATGAAATTTCCAAATCACTGAATCCAAACAAGCTTTATGAATATTTAGCGGCAGGGTTAAAGGTAGTTACGATGGATTTTTCAAAGAGGATTAGGGAACTAAAGGGTATAATCTATGTTGCAAAGACAAAGGATGAATTCGTAAGATTAGTGGGTAAAGCAATTAAAGCTGAACTGCCTCCAAAATCGCTGGAGATTGCAAAGAAGAATGACTGGAGAGAAATTTCTGAAAGACTTTGTCAAATTATAGAGGAACATTTAAATCGTTATGATAATAAAGAATATTCTTAAAAAAGGTACTTTTGCATCCAATGTAGCAATACTATCTTCAGGCAGCGTTTTAGGACAGCTGATTGTTTTTTTGATATCACCTGTTTTAACCCGGGTTTTTCAAGCAGAGGCATTTGCTAATCTTGCTGTAGTCGTATCTATATACTCTATTATTGGTTCAATTGTTACTCTAAGGTATGAAATGGCTATTCCATTAGTTAAAGATGAAAGGGATTGTAATGCGCTAATAGTTCTAAATTTTTTACTGGCATTAGCATTAATTTCAATAATATCAATAATTTTCTTTTTGTTTAAGGAACCTATTTCACTTATTTTAAAATTGAGAATGAATAAATACATAATTTATATTTTACCTCTGTCTATTTTTTTTGAGGCTTTAAGAAATATTTTTAGGTTTGTTTATATTAGAAGTGAAAACTATAAGGCTCTTTCTTTGAGTGCCGTAATAAGAAGTTCCAGCATATCGACATTTCAACTATTTTTTGGATTTGTTATAGCAATGAAAAAATTAGGATTAATATTCGGACATATTATAGGACAAATGTTTGAATTATTGTGGCTTGTGTTTAAATATTTTAAAAAAGGATGGGCAGAGTTTTTAAAGAATATAAGCTTTTCACGAATGTTATATAATGCAAAGAAATATAAAAATTTCCCAATATACTCCAGCTGGAATATATTATTGAATAAATTGAGTTTAAATTTGCCAGTATTATTACTTGTGACTTTTTATCCAAAAGAACTAGTCGGTTTATATGCCTTAAGCATTCGAGTTCTAAATACTCCTTTTAACATATTGGGAAATTCAATTGGGCAGGTTTATTATCAGCAGATTTCGAAGTATTTGCGAAATAATATTAAGATAACAAAATTTGTTATAACTACGTCTTTGAAACTTTTTATAATAGTACTTTTTCCATTATTAGTCATTAAATTTTGGGGAGAAGAAATATTCATGTTCGTTTTTGGTAACGAGTGGTCAGAAAGTGGAAAAGTTGCTTCACTATTGGTTCCACTATATTTGACAAGATTGACAGTTTCACCAATTAGTTCTATTTTTGCAGCGACAAATAAACAATATGTATCTTTAATATGGCAGTTTATTTACTTAGCAGGAATTTTTATGTGCTTATATTTACCACGGGGTTCCATCCAGTTCTTTGAAATGGTTAATATTTTCTCGCTGGTTGTTACTCTTCTATATATCATATTATTTTTATTTGTCATTATTGTTGTAAAATTAGCTGATAGAAAGATTACAAGAGATGGGACTATTTAAGAAAGCGATAAATAATGTATTAGAACCTGTTGAATATTTTTTATACGTAGCCAATAGAGGGCGAAAATTTTATCCTCCAATATTTATAATTGGTGCTCCAAGATCATCTTCAACTCTCTTCTATCAATCTGTTATTTATAGTTTCGACGTGTGTTACATATCTAATTTTATGAGCAATTTTTATAAAGTCCCTATTACAGGTTGGATACTTCAGAAGTTATTGTTCACGGTAGAAAGATCGGAGGATTTTAAATCTTATTATGGAAGAACAAGAGGTCCACTTGGTCCAAGCGAGGCAGCGGATTTCTGGTATCAATGGTTTCCAAAAGGGATGAATGTTTATGTAGAAAAAGATCAAATTGGATTAAGAAAAGTGAAGAGTATTAGAAATAGAATTTCTTTAATTTCAAGAATTTCTGGGAAACCGGTTGTTTTTAAAAATTTGTATAATAGTATGAGAATAAAGCCTTTATATGAAGCATTTAACCAAGCCATTTTTGTAGTTTGTAAAAGAAATCCAGTTTATATAATTCAATCAATACTGCTTTCACGTATAAGCCAAACAGGTGGAATAAATAAATGGTGGTCTGTACCGCCTAAGGGTGTTGAAAAAATTATCAAGATGGATCCTATTAAACAGGTTGCTATGCAGGTTTATCTAATATATAGGCAAATCGAAGAGGACCTAAAAAGTATAGGGACTGAAAGAATATATTATGTTGAATATGAGTATCTATGTGAAAAACCTTTTGTGGTATTAAACAATTTTAAAAAGAAATTGAAAGCATTTGGAGTTAATTTAAAGCAGAAAAGAAATCCTCCTGATAAATTTCAAAATTCAAATAGAATAAGAGTTGATGATGATATGTTCAGCAGAATAGTAAAAGAAGTGAACTTACTATGGAAGAATTAGGCAAGGACATACTCTTTTCGGATGAAATTCAAGAAAACCTGCCTATTTTTTTAAAAAAGTGGTGGCTTGATGTTGTCGCCTCCAATAGATGGCATTATATTGCTTCAAGGAAAAATAATTTAATCGTTATTTGGCCAATACTACATGAGAAGAAATTTTTTCTCAAGATTTCAAGAATGCCTCCATTTACTCAGTATTTGGGACCTTATATATTAAAAGACAAGAATATGTCAATTTCGATTTCAGAGGAAATTGAGATTTATGAGTCTCTATTAAAAAAAATCTCCATTTATAATGTTTTTAAACAGAGACTGAATCTTGGAGTGAAGAATTTACTGCCATTTATCTGGCAGAAATTTAATACTTCGGTAAGATATACATATAGAATTGATACGAGCCAAAAAATGTTAGGTAATATTTTTAAGAATATGTCAGCTACTAGAAGAAGAAAGATCAAAAAAGGTTCTGAGGTATTGGTTGCCGAAAAGGGTACAGTGAATGAAAAATTTCTGCAATTAATTATGAGAACTTTTATAAGGAAGCATGAAAACATCCCAGATTCAATAGACCTGTTGACAGATATATATAAACAATCCATGAAAAATGATTCAGGTGTAATTATTAATGCAAAAAAACAAAATAGCGATGAAATTTGGGGTACAGCATTTTTCGTACAAGACAAATTTGCTCTTTATTACTTAATAGGTGCATATGATGATAAAGTAGATAAGGAAGGTTTAACATCATCTTTTTTAATATGGGAAGGAATTAAGCTAGCTAAGGAAAAAGGATTAGTTTTTGATTTTGAGGGATCTGTTTTGAAAGGAGTCGAGTATTTTTTTCGTTCCTTCGGTGGTGAGCTTAATCCTTATTATGAAGTTTCAAGAATAAAACCAAGTGTATTAAATTTTATTTATAGGAGGTTAAAGTAACAAATAACATGGATATCAATTTATTTAAGCTTATAATTGGTGATTATAATAATCCCAATGTTAAGGATTTTGTTCCCGATTTCGCATATTCTCCGTTGAATATAATAGGAAAGCTATATTATCCAGTAGTGGATGAATACTGGCTTAATAAAGGCGGTTTTAAACCAATATGGCCTAATAATAAGCCCTATGCTGTATGCATAACACATGACATTGATCATGTAAGTCGGTATAATATTCTGCAAAATTTTAAAACAATAACCAAAGCTGTTAAAACAATGACCAGAGGCAGAATGAAGAAGAATTTATCGATGGGTGTTGATTCATTTCTGAATGTTTTTTGTGGGTTAACTAAATCAAGTGATCCCTATTCAAATCTTGATCTGATTTATAATGTTGAGAAGAGGAGTAATATCAGATCTACACTATTTTTTCCTCCAGAAAAAGTAGAAAAGAGACATTATTCGGATTGTGTTTATAGATTTAGGGATAAAATTACATTTTATGATAAGAAAATCTGTATCGAAGAAATTGTCAAGATTTTTAAGAGAGATGGATTTGAAATAGGGCTACATTCACAATGGTATGCTCTTGACAGTATAGATGATTTTCTTAAGGAAAAAACTCAGTTAGAGAATTTACTAAATGAAAATATTTTATCTCATAGAGCACATTTTTTAAGATTTGATAATAAAAGAAGTCCAGAAATATATAAAAGAGCGGGAATATTATATGACTCAACTTTGGGATTTAATGATAACATTGGATTTCGAAGAGGCACGTCATATCCATTTTATCTTTACGATATTAATAATAATAATAAAAAACTTGATGTTTTAGAGATTCCTTTAATAATTCAGGATAGTGCAATGTTTGTGAAGACCAAGGGTATGCGAATAGAAAGAGAAATGGCACTCCGTTACATTTATGAAATTAAAGAAAGAGTAAAAAATACCGGTGGAGTACTGACAGTTCTATGGCATCCTCATGAGATGAGAAATGAGGAGTATTATTTAACATTTATGGATATGATAAAGATGCTGAAAGAGGATGATCCATGGTTTGGAACAATGTCAGAAATTGGTGAATGGTGGAAAAAAGAGGTTAAAATTGATTTGGTTGAATTTTTAAGAGATAATTTTGATGGAGGTAGAATTAATGAGGGAAAAGAATAAAAATGTAAAAAGTGAAAAGGTAACTGAAAACAAACTTTCAAATATTCTAAAGAACGAATATGTTAACGCAATTTTATTATATTTTATAATTTTAGTAATGCTTTTTTATAGTGTTATTTTTAGTGATAAAAGTTTTACCACCCCTGACCAGGTTTCAGCATCTTATACTTTTTACTCATTAAAAAAACATTTTGTTGACGGAGTATATCCCCTATGGAATCCATATATTTTCTCAGGTATGCCGGCTTTTTCGGCTTTATCTTTTAATGTTTACGTATATCTTCCAAATTTTATTCTACAATTTATATCAATGCTGGGCTTACCAGGCATGATTCCGATGGTTCTACACTATCTCATCGCAGGTTTTGGAACATTTTTACTACTAAGAAGATGGGGACTTAAATCAATCCCAGCATTTTTTGGCGGTCTTGCATACATGATAACACCCTATCTTATAACGATGCTTGTTTATGGTCACGGTTCCCAGATGATGACGGCTGTTTACATGCCTTTGGCAGTTTGGGCAATTGATAGGTTGCTTTATAAACCAGGGTTGTTTAATATGGCATTGACTGCTCTTATTCTTGGTATTCAACTTCAACGAGGGCATGTCCAGATTGCGTACTATACGTGGATGCTAATAGGTGCATATTTTATTTATTTTTTGATTGTAAATTGGAGAAAAGAAAATGCAAGAGAGATATTATTAAAAGTAGTCCCATTTTTTGTTATTTCTCTCGTCTTGGCATTTTGTTTATCTGCGGTATTGTATATACCTATTCATAACTATTCAAAGTACAGTATAAGAGGGGGATCTGGTGGTGGAACAGGATTTGATTATGCTACCATGTGGAGTTTCCATCCAAAAGAGATGATGACTTTTTTGAATCCCAGCTATTTTGGTTTTGGTGGTGTTACTTATTGGGGAACTATGCCTTTTACAGATTATCCAAATTATATGGGCATTCTAGTTCTTGTATTGGGGGTTTTAGCTGTTTTCATCAAAAAAAGGAAAATAACAATATTTTTTATTACCATAGCAATTTTAAGTCTATTAACTGCATTTGGTAAACATTTTTTCCTATATGGTCTTTTTTATAAAATTCTGCCTTTCTTTAGTAAATTTCGGGTGCCATCAATGATTTTAATTGTGACACAGTTTTGTGTAGCAGTACTTGCTGCATTTGGTCTTAATGATTTGGTGGAATATATTTCTAAACTTGATGAAAAGGGGAAAAAGAAGCTAAAGAAGATAATTTTTATAGTATTTGGATTATTGGGGCTTTTTGCACTATATCTTCTTCTATTTAAAGAGAGTTACAAAGCCAGTATGTTTGAAAAATTTAAGGTTAATCCCCAATGGAATGAGCAGCAGATCAGGTATGTTAATAATCTAAGATTCGATATGTTATACAGAGATTTCTGGTTAATGATTTTGTTTCTGGCGGCAGGTTTATCAGTGGCTTATCTATTCATGAATAAAAAACTGAGTGCAAAGATATTTTTCGCAACTGTTGTTTTGGTTACTTTTGTTGATTTATACAGGGTGGATAATAAGATAATAAGACCAATGGTCTCCAGCAGAGTAGATTTAACAAAGCTGAGAGATCCTGCCTGCGAATATATTTCAAAAGATAAAGATATTTTTAGGATATATCCCTTAGGTAATCTATTTAACGATAAGCATTGGGGATTATTTGGATTGCAATCAATCGGAGGTTATCATCCTGCGAAATTAAAAGTATATCAGGATTTGATGGAAAATGTTGGATTTAATACCATGGGGATATTGAGGATGCTTAATGTGAAGTACATAATTTCACCTGCAAGATTTAGCGATGATAATTTTGAGGAGTTATTACAAACAACAACATATATAAATGGCAGGCATATACCTGTTGCAATATATAAATTTAAAAAATTCTTACCCCGAGCATTTTTCTGTGATACAGTACAGGTTGTGAAGGATAAAAACACGATATTTAATATCATAAAAGATGGGAAATTTGATCCAGAAAGAGTCTCAATAATAGAGGAGGAACTCCAGATCCAGATAGGCAAGCCTGATACTTCATATGTGTCTATTGAAAAGTGGGATATTCATAGTATGACTTTCACAGTTTATACTAATAAACCTGCCTTTCTGGTAATTTCCGAAATTTATTATCCAAATGGATGGTTAGCATATGTTGATAATAATGTAACGGATATATTCAAAACCAACTATGCATTCAGGGGAATAGTAGTCCCTGCAGGAAAACATACAGTTTTCCTTCGCTTTAGAGCAACTGATATTTATGCTGGTTTGATAATAAGTGTTTTATCACTGCTTGTAATAGTCACATTGCTTATAGTTAAAAGAAGTGAAAAATAAGATTTATAATTATTCAGGAAATATAAAAAAAGGACTCTTTGTATTAGCTATATTATTGATTATATGGCTATTATTCTATACTAAGTCTCTTGTAGATAGTCTTAGGAAGGAAAGTGAAAATTTCCTTAGATTCTATGCCGAGGTATACGTAAAAGCAGCTACTGATTATAGCCCCGAAGATTTCAGTTTTATATTCGATCAGATTATAAAGCGTGTGTCTATTCCCATGGTTATCACTCAGAATATAAATTCAAAGCCTACTGCATGGAGAAATATAGGAATTGAAAAAGTTAATACACGAGATGATACTTTAAAAATTATAAAGATTGTTAGGAAAATGGATGAAGTAAATCCACCTATACCTCTTAGATATGGGGACTATCTACTCGGTTATATACATTATGGAGATACAGAACTAATAAAGAGATTACAAATTTTTCCATATGTTGAGATAGGCATCGTTGGACTGTTTATTTTACTTGGATATCTTGGATTTCATTATATAAGAAGCAGTGAGAAAAGATCAATTTGGGTTGGAATGGCAAAGGAGACTGCACATCAGCTTGGGACTCCACTTACTTCTCTTATTGGGTGGATTGAGGTGTTGGAAAATGAGAGTATTTCGGAAGAAATAAAAACAGAAATAAAGAGAGACATAGATAGGCTAAAAAAAGTTGCTAATAGATTTTCTCAGATTGGTTCTAAGCCTGTTTTTGGTGAATATCGACTAAATGATCTGATTGAGGAGGTTATCGACTATTTCAAGAAAAGATTACCGCAACTTGGCAAAGGGGTTGTATTAAGATTCAGACCATTAAACGATGTAAAGGCTAGAGTAAACGCTGATTTGATTACTTGGAGTATGGAAAATATTATTAAAAATGCTATAGATTCGGTTTCTGAGACGAAAAATCCTGAAGTAGAAGTTATACTATCACAAACAAATGATGATAAGGTAATAATAGATGTTATAGATAATGGGAGGGGGATATTAAAGAAAAATTTTAAGAATATTTTCAGACCTGGATTTAGCACAAAGAAACGTGGCTGGGGTCTGGGTCTGTCACTAGTAAAAAGGATTATAGAAGAATATCACAAAGGAAAAATTTTTATTAAAGAGAGTAAGCCTTTTGAAAAGACTGTCGTAAGAATTGTTTTAAAAAGAAATTAAATATAAAAGATGTCTTTGTGTATTAAATATTTTAAATCTAAATGTAACAGAGAATGAGCTTAATGTGTTATCGGTTGGATATGGTGATTACCAAATAAAGATGGTGTTGTACAGCTTGACGCCTTAATTATTGAAGGTAAAGCACTCAGGTGTGGAATTGTAGCTTGTCTTGAAAATATAAGGAATTCAATTTCTGTTGCAAGGAAAGTTATGGAAACGACGAAGCATAAAATTCTAGTTGGTTATTGTGCCAAGAAGTTTGCTCTGGCAAATGGTTTTAAAGAGGAGAATTTGTTGACGTAGAAGGCTCGAGGGTAGGTAGCTAAAATGCAAGAGAAATCTAAATGAAAAGGATAACTGGCTTTCCCCAGATCAATTCCACGATACAATTGGTCTAATTGTTGTTGATCAGAATGTAGACATAGCGACTGGTGTGAGTACTAGTGGATTAGCATGGAAGATTTCAGGTAAAATTGGTGATTCCCCCATTATTAGGGCGGGTTCATATTTTGATAATAGGGCTGGTGTCGCTGTGGCAACTAGTATTGGCGAAGAAATAATAAGAATTGCTGACTGTTTCTTAATCGTTGTGCTAATGAGAGGTGGTATGCATCCACAGAAGGCTTGCGAGGAAGCGTTAAAAAGAATAATTAAGTCAAATAACGGGAAGGTGAATTTTCAGGATGCATTTCTTGCTGTAAATGCGGAAGGTTATACTGCTTCGGTATCTCTTTTACCCGGTTTTAGGTACTATATCTATCAGGGTGATAAATTAGAAGTAAGTGAAGGCATTAGCTTCATAAGAAATTAGGATAGAGCTTAATATTCCGCGTGATAAGAAATAAATTTTTACACTTTGGTTTTAAATAAAAATGGATTGTTTTTTATTAATTTGTTAAATAAATTTGCGTGCAAATTTTTAGCGGGTTTTTATTTAAGTAGGATAAATGAATGATAGAGAATAAATTAATAAAAATACAAACAAGTCAATATAGCCGTCCTGTTATAAAGATGGGGGTTATATTGGTAGAAGCGTATGCTTCTACCACCACATTGAGTACCTACCTTTCCCAGGGATAGTACAAACTATCCCTTTTTTATTTTTCCACAAACATAGTTCTTTGATTCCGGTTGAGGAGAATTTGGTAACTCTGAAAGGGAAAGGAGGTGAGCCTTGCAATCCTTAGGTCGTCAAATACTTGCCGAATTTTATGATTGTGATTCTGAAATACTCAATAATGTTGAGTTGATAGAGAAATATATGGTTGAAGCATGTAATGAAGCAGAGGCTACTATAGTTAAAACTGTTTTTCATGAATTCAGTCCACATGGAGTTAGTGGTGTTGTTGTTATCGCAGAATCTCATGTTGCTATTCATACCTGGCCTGAGTATAACTATGCTGCTGTGGATGTTTTTACTTGCGGTGATACAATATCACCGTGGACTATTTATAAATATCTTGAAAATAAATTGAGAAGTAAAACAAGTAGTATGATGGAATTAAGACGCGGTTTATTTGATGATGTATATCAAAAAGTTTACCATAAACCACAGGAAAGCGTGGCTGTTGAGGTTAAATGAATTATTGATAGGTGGAAAATGGCAGTAATTAAGACACCGACAAAATACTTTTTGGTAAAAGGATGTGCAGAGGGTGAGTCGGAACTAAATAGCTTTGATAACGCGTTAATAGATGCAGGGGTAGGAGATACAAATCTTGTAAAACTTAGCAGTATCTTGCCCCCAAAATGTCAAAGAATTGAACCAATAAAATTGCCTCATGGGTCTTTGGTTCCAATAGCATATTCAAAAATAACATCATCAGTTCCTGGAGAGGTTATTTCTGCTGCTGTTGCAGTAGGAATTCCTGAAAATGAAGATTTAGCTGGACTCATAATGGAATATTCTAATAAAGCACCGTTAGATATTGTAGAAAAACGTGTTAAAGAGATGGTAATTGATGGATTTAAATTTAGAAATCGTACTCTAAAAGAGATAATATCAATCGGCGCTACCATAGAAGTTAAAAAAGTAGCCACGGCCTTCGCAGGGGTTGTGCTATGGGATTAATGTGAAAGGGAATTATTATGAGTATATGGTTTGTTGAAGATGATATGAGGGTTTATGGGCTACTATTTAAAATAAAGAAGACGTTATTTACCGGAGAAAGTAAATATCAGAAGATAGAAGTTTTTGAAACTGAAGAAATGGGGAGACTTCTTGCGCTTGATGGTATGGTAATGAGTTGTGAGTATGATGAATTCTCATATCATGAAATGATTGCGCACGTACCTCTGTATACTCACCCAAATCCGAGAGAAGTTTTAATTGTTGGTGGAGGAGATGGTGGTACTGCAAGGGAAGTTTTAAAGCATGAAATAGTTGAATCTGTGGACATGGTTGAAATAGATGCTGAAGTTGTTGAGGTAACCAAGAAGTATATCCCATCGCTTGGTCGGTATTTTGATAATCCAAAATTAAGAATATATATTGAAGATGGATTAAAATATGTAGAAAAAACGAATCGTAAATATGACATTATTTTAATAGATGGATCAGATCCTGTTGGACAAGCAGTCGGTCTTTTCTCTAAAGAATTCTATACTAATTGTAAATCAATTTTAAAAGATGACGGTATCATGGTCTCCCAGACTGAGACACCCTATGATGTAACCTTAAAGAAGCATGTTCCAGGTATATATAGAAACTTAAAATCAGTTTTTCCTGAAACTAGAATGTATCTTGCCCATGTTGCATGTTATCCATCGGGAATGTGGTCTTTCTCTTTTTCCTCTAAAAAGTATGATCCAATAAAAGATTTTCAAAAAGAGAGATATGAGAGAGATAATCTTGATCTGAAATATTATAATTCCGCTGTGCACAAATCCTGCTTTTCATTGCCAAACTTTGTAAAAAAGATGATAAATGAAAAATCTTAAAAGAATAAACTTCCTTGGATTTGACTCATCTTATCCTGAGTCTGACATAGTTTTCTTTGGGATACCTTTTGATGGTACCTCCAGCTATAGAGCAGGAAGCAGATTTGCACCCAGTTTCGTGAGGGAGGCTTCCGAGAGTATTGAGGCATATTCTATTAGTCTTAATAAGGAGATTGGAGAAGAAAAAATCTGTGATGTTGGTGATATTTTATTGACGTATGGAAATGCAGAGAGATCAATTAGAAAGATTGGTTCCGTTGTTAGAAAATTTTTAAGGGATAATAAGAAAATTTTTGCTGTAGGCGGGGAACATTTAATTACTCTTCCGATAGTTAAAGAATTGTATAAGAAATATAAAGATGTCAGAATTATTTATCTTGATGCTCATGCTGATTTGAGGGATAATTATCTTGGAGAGAAATATTCTCATGCGACGGTCCTCCGACGAATTTGCGAGTTTTTTCCTTGCGAGAATGTGTTCGTATGGGGGGTTAGATCGGGAGAAAAGGAAGAAATAACTTTTGGTAAGGAGAATCTAAACTTTTATTTAATTGAAGAGTATGAAAGTTTCATCAAAAAAGTTAAAAATATACCGAAGGATACATCTGTTTATATTTCCCTTGATCTTGATGTTCTTGACCCTTCTATCATTCCTGGAGTAAGTAATCCTGAACCTGGTGGCGTTGAGTTTAATGAGCTTTTAAAAATTTTATATGAATTTAGATCAAATAATGTTGTAGGTATGGATGTTGTTGAATTGACTCCACACTACGATAATTCTGGTGTTTCTAACATAGTTTGTGCTAAATTAATTAGAGAGATGGTTTTGATATTATAATGAAAAATAAATTAATAACTATATTATTTTACCTTCTTTTTTTTCTAATTCTAAGTCAATGCAGTGTTAGAAGATATGTTGTAGAAGAGGAAAAGTTATCTATCGTTGATAGCTACTACAGTAATGTTCCAATCAGGGATATCTCAAAGTATTTAAAAAAAGCGGAATCTTATGTGAAATTCATCTCAAGCATTTGCTATTATAAAGGATATGTACTTTCTGAGAGGCTTAAAATCAGTGAAAGAGAAGCAAGACTGATAGATTTACAGAAGTTTGCAGAACGAGAGATATTCTTTAATAGAACTTCATCAGGCACTGCTGTTGTATTATATTCTGATATAGAAAAGGCACTTTTGTTAACATGTGCACATGTAATCAATTTCCCGGATACAATCCTTAGCTATTATTATATTGAGAGTGGTAAAAAGAATGTTGTTGAGTCTGTTGGATTTCGTATAAAGCAGGAATTTTACATCAGCAATATCCCGGATTACGACTCTATCGAAGTAATCCTTTACGATAGAAATTTAGATATTGCTTTTATTTTAGTCCATTTGAAGAGTGATAAAATTACCTCCATAATTCCATCTTTGGAATTTCCTTTTGGAGATTCAGATAAACTAGCGATTGGTAATTTTATTTATCTGATAGGTTATCCAAGCGGCTTCAAATTAGTTACGAAAGGTATAATTGGTTCAATAAAAAGTGATAAAAGTGGTGAGATTATAGTAGATGCACCATTTAATCGTGGTGCAAGCGGCTCTATTGTACTTGCTATTAACAGCATAACCTCAGTGGTGGAAATTGTAGGGATTGCAAGATCATCAGCTGCAGATTTCCTTCAGTATCTTGCACCTGAAAGAGGTTCTGGGTTTGAGAGTGCTGAGAGCCTAACACCATATCGAGGTGAAATATATATATCGAGATATTCGTCAATAAAATATGGTATTACTCAGGTTGTCCCTATAAATGCTATTAGGAATTATATTAGAAATAATCGATCTCTATTTAATAAATATCGAATTAATATAGATAATATTAAAATGTAAATAATATCGGATTGCATTTTGATGTAAAAGATAAATTCGTTATGTGGTAAATTTAGTGAATTCTATAAACTGTAAATGATATTTGTATATAATAGTTAAAAAAACTATATTTTGTGCTTTAATTGATAGTTTAAGATACAAATAGAGGAGGTTAAAAATGTCTGTAAAAGTAGGTATTAATGGTTTCGGAAGAATAGGGAGATGTATTTTAAGAGCAATGAAAAATACGGGGAAGGATATTGATGTTGTCGCAGTCAATGATCTTATTGATGCATCGACACTTGCAGTTTTATTGAAATATGATTCGGTGCATAGGGAGTTTCCGGGTGAAGTTTATGCCGATGGAGAAAATCTGGTAGTTGATGGTAAAAAAATTAAAGTGCTTTCTGAAAAAGACCCTTCAAAACTTCCCTGGAAAGAGCTTGGCGTAGATATCGCTATTGAATCAACTGGTGTATTTAGAAAAAGGGAGCAGATTGCAGCCCATTTGGTGGCAGGTGCGAAAAAGGTAGTTTTGACGGTTCCTGCCAAAGATGAGATTGATGCTACAGTAGTTCTTGGAGTCAATGATGATGTATTGACTGGTAAAGAGCAGATCGTATCTAATGCTTCTTGCACAACAAACTGTGCAGCACCTATGGCAAAAGTAATGAATGATAATTTTGGTATTAAGCAGGGTTTTTTAATAACAATTCATGCATACACAATGGATCAGAGGCTACTTGATGCTCCACATAAGGACCTAAGAAGAGCAAGGGCGGCTGCAATGTCAACCGTGCCGACTACAACTGGTGCAGCGAGGGCAATCGGGAAGGTTATACCTGCACTGAAGGGCAAGATGGATGGTGTTGCTTACAGAGTACCTGTGCCAGACGCCTCGGTTGTTGATCTAATACTTGAAGTTGAAAAAAGTGTAACCATCGATGAGATTAACAAGGCTATGAAAAAAGCTTCTGAGACAGATTTAAAAGGTATCCTGCAGTATACTGAGGATCCATTAGTATCATCTGATATAATCGGGAATCCTTATTCTTGTGTATTTGATGCTAATCTGACTATGGTTCTTGAGACTGGGATGGTGAAGATTTCTGGATGGTATGATAATGAATATGGATATTCCTGCAGAGTTGTTGAGTTGACAGAGAAGTTAGCGAGTATGTTATAATCGGACACTATCAATATTGAAGACAATAAATTTTATATTTGGAGTACACAATCATCAGCCGGTAGGTAACTTCGAATATGTATTCGAGGATGCCTACCGGCAATGTTATCTTCCATTCATAGAAACTCTTGAGGAGTTTCCTGAAATACATATAAGTCTTCATTATAGTGGTTGTTTACTTGAATGGATTGAAGAACGGCATCCTGAATTCATAGATAAAATAGTTTCCGTTGTTTCAAGGGGTAATGTGGAGATATTATCGGGTGGCTTCTATGAGCCAATCCTCGCGATGATCCCTGAGAGTGATATAGTTGGTCAGATTTTAATGCTAAATAAATATATCAAAAGTAGGTTTAAATATATACCTGAAGGGTTATGGCTTACCGAAAGAGTCTGGGAGCCTCATCTTGCAAAACCTATATCAGAATCCGGGATTAAATATATTGCAGTAGATGATTATCATTTTATAAGTAATGGGTATAACAAAGAGAAATTAACAGGTTATTTTCTTACCGAGCATCAGGGTAGAAAGCTGGGTATATTTCCAATTAGTCAGGATTTGAGGTATGCTATTCCTTTCAAAGAGCCTGAGTATACTATTGAATATCTGAGAAAATATGCTACAGAAGATGGAAATAATGCGATAGTAATGGCTGATGATGGAGAAAAGTTTGGAGTCTGGCCAGGTACTTATCAAACCTCTTATGAGGAGAAATGGTTAAGAAGATTTTTCCAAGCTATAATAGATAACACTGATTGGTTAAAAACTAAAACGTTCTCAGAATATTTTAATAATTATCCACCAAAGGGCAGAGTGTATTTACCAACAGCATCATATTTTGAAATGAGTGAATGGTCACTGACATGGGAAGCCGGAGAAAAATTTGGGGATTTGATCGAAGAATTTAAAAATAATGGTCGCTTTGAAGAATTAGTTCCATTTTTAAAGGGTGGTATGTGGAGAAATTTTCTTTCAAAATATGCTGAATCAAACTGGATGCAAAAGAAATTATTTTATTTATCGAATAATATACAGGAATGTATGAATAAAAAAAATTCTAAATATAGAGCCAGTAAGCTAAGAGAGGCAAGAAAGCACCTCTGGAGAGGAATGTGTAACTGTGCTTACTGGCATGGTATATTCGGAGGTTTATATTTACCCCATCTAAGAGATGCTATTTATAGAGAGTTACTAACATGTGAGAAACTGCTTGTCAATTTAGATCAGGATAATGTTGGTAAATTTAAATCAATCGATATAGACTGTGATGGTTTTGATGAAATTTTATTTAATAATGGGAAATTATCCCTGGCTTTTTCACCTGCAAAGGGGGGAATAATTGAAGAGTTTTCTATTTTAGATAAAAAGATAAACCTCCTTAACACTATGTCAAGATATCGGGAAGCATACCATAGTAAATTGAGAAAAGCCAAGTTAGTAGAAGAGAGTGAAATTAAAGGAAGCATACATGATATGGTTGTGTCAAAAGAGAAGAACATTGATAAATATTTGTCTTATGATAAATACTTACGTAAAATCTTAATAGACCATTTTATAAAACCAGATGTAAATATTGAGGATTTTACCAGGGGTAGTTATTACGAGGATAGTAGTTTTATAAATGGGAGATTCGATGCTGTTTGTAAGGGCTCAACTATTACGATGGTTTGCAATGGGTTGGTAAATAGGAAAAAATTCAGGATAAAAAAGATAATTACAATAGGTACTGATAATATAAAGATATGTTATGATCTAAAAAATATAGATGATAGCGAAAACAGCTTTAAATTTGGACCTGAGTTTAATTTTGCTATGTCAAGAAAAACTGGCGATGTGTATTACGTGACAAAAGACGGACAGGTAGATAAAGTAGGGTTGAATTTTCAAGGGATTAAAGAACAGCTTAGGAAAGTTTCAATCATTGATGAAGAGAGAAAGTTTTCTATACATTTGAGTGTGGAAAATTCCATGGAGTTCTGGATATTTCCTGTTGAAACCGTTTCAATTTCAGAATCGGGATTTGAAAGGATATATCAAAGCTCTGCAGTTATTCCATGGATAGAAATGAATTTGGAACCTAATGAAAAAACAAGAATAATCTACGAACTCTCAATTTTTAACCTTCCTTAGTTGATTTAGTAGAGTTAAATTATAGCAAAACGCTAATTTTTAAGTCGAGGGGATAGAGATGAAGGGGTACTTAGCTTTTGTTTTACACAGTCATATACCATATGTGATAAATCACGGAGAATGGCCACATGGTACAGATTGGCTGTATGAAGCAACCTGCGAAACATACATTCCACTTTTAAATGAATTCAACAATCTAATTTCAGAGGGGATTAAGCCTAATATCACTATAGGGATTACCCCAATACTTGCTGAACAGTTGGCTTCAGAGAAATTTAAAGGAGGTCTTGTAAGATATATTAAAAAAAGGATAGAAATCTCAGAGCAAAATAAGGAGGAATTCTCTCGGACAGGAAGAAAACTTATGGCTCAGATAGCTCAGATGTGGTATGATTTTTATACAACAGAGCTTGAGGAGTTTGAACAGATTTATAAGAGGGACCTAATTTCTGCGTTTAGAAGCCTTCAGGATGAAGGATATATAGAAATTATTACTTGTACTGCTACTCATGGCTATATTCCACTTTTAGGCGCTGAGGAAGCAGTCGATGCACAAATTAGAATAGGTGTTGAAACTTATAAAAAACATTTTGGGAAAGATCCTATTGGTATATGGTTGCCGGAGTGTGCATATAGGCCAAGTTATCGTTGGAAGTCACCTATAAAAGGTTACGAAAAGGAATTTGATAGAAAAGGTGTAGAAGAATTTTTATATAAATACGGTATTAAGTATTTTATTGCTGACAAAGCTCTGATTATGGGGGGTGAGACTAAAGGTGTTTATATCGATAGATTTGAGGCATTAAAGCATTTATGGAGTCAATTTAGATCACAATATCATGAAGTTGCTGAGGAAAGGACAATATTTGAGAACTATTTTGTTTCAAGTACTGGTACAGAAAGAGGTGTTGTTGTCTACGGAAGACACGAAGAGTCTAGCATGCAAGTATGGAGTGGAAAGTGGGGATATCCTGGCGATGGTCGATATCTAGAATTCCATAAGAAGCATTTTCCTGGTGGTCTGAGATACTGGAAAGTAACAAGTAATGAATCTGATCTTGCCGATAAGATGGAATATTATCCGCCTGATGTAGAAGACGCTCTTGAGAGTCATTCTGATCATTTTGTAAGTCTTGTAGAGAAATATCTAAGTGAATATAATACAAGCTCTGGGAGAACCGGCGTAATGGTATGCCCATTTGACGCAGAATTATTTGGTCATTGGTGGTTTGAAGGCATAAGATGGCTCGGTAAGGTATTAAAAAAGTTGAATAAGAAGAGAGATTATAAAGCTATTACACTGGCAGAGCATTTAGAAAAAAATCCTCCTCAAAAAGTTGTTTCGTTACCAGAAGGGTCATGGGGTCAGGGGAGATTTCATTATATATGGCTTAATGAGTGGACGGAATGGACATGGAAAAAAATATATAAAGCTGAGGATTTGATTATTTCTCTGGCTGATGAGTTTAAAGGTACTAAAGATAAAACTCTTACAAGAATTTTAAACCAGATGACACGGGAACTATTGCTACTTGAGAGTTCAGACTGGCAGTTTTTAATTAGTACATGGAGTGCACGTGATTATGCTGAGAATCGAGTAGCGTACCATGCGGAGTGTATTAGGAGATTGAAAGGTATTCTTGATAATTATAGAAAGAATGGTAAGTTGTCAGAGCAGGAAGAAAGATATTTGAAGACGGTTGAGAAGAATGATTTTGTTTTTGAGAATATAGATTTTGAATATTGGTGTGGTTTGATTGAATGAAAATTATTCATATTGCTGCAGAAGTTGCTCCCTTTTCTAAGGTTGGTGGGCTCGGAGATGTATTAGGATCATTACCAAAGGCACAGAATCGATTAGGAAATATAGTTTATATCATCACTCCATTATATGGTTTTATATTAAAAAACAAATATAAGCTTAATGATATAAATCTGGATTCATATGTCACGTTAGGAGATGAAAAATATACCTTTAAAGTTTTTGAATATAAATGTAACGAAAAATATTTGATTTTTTTTATTTACAATGAGAACTTGCTTAATAGTGGTGGGGTTTATACAGAATTGGATGGATCTCCTCTTAAAAATTATACCCGCAGATTTGTATTTTTCCAAAAAGCAGCGATTGAATTTATAAATGGATATTTAAAGGATGTAGATATTATACATTGTCACGATAACCATGTCGCATTATTGCCTTTATATAAAAAACTAAAATGTGGTCATTTAAAAGCAAAAACTGTGTTTACAATTCATAATATAGGATATCAGGGAATAACGGATATTGGAAATAAAGAGATATTCGATTTACCTGATGTATACTTTGAGGAAAATGGAGATTTATACTGGGGAGGTAAAATTAATCCGATGAAAACCGCAGTTATACATTCAGATTTGATCACTACTGTAAGTCCAACTCATGCAAGAGAAATTATGTTAAGTGATGAGATCAGTAGCGGAATGAGAGAAATATTTGTTAAACATAAAAAAAATTTGTATGGTGTGTTAAATGGTGTAGATTATGAGGAATGGAATCCTGCGAGAGATAATTTTATTTATTATAAGTATTCTATTAATGAGATAGGATTTAAAAATAAGAATAAAGAACAATTTTTGTCTGAGTTTGGGTTCGAAAAGGCTTTAATAAATAGACCTCTTTTTGGCATTGTATCTCGTCTTGTGTTGCAAAAGGGTATAGATATTCTTATAAAAGCAATGCCAGTTGTTTTTGAATCTGGCTGTGGTATGGCGCTACTTGGTCAGGGTGATCAGAGTTATGAGGCTGAAATTAAGCTTTGCACTGAAAAGTATATGGGAAGGTTTTATTGCGAGTTCGGTTTTAATAATGAACTTGCACATAAAATTTATGCATCGTGTGATTATTTTTTGGTGCCATCCTTGTATGAACCATGTGGTATAACCCAGATGATAAGTATGAAGTATGGGACAATTCCAATAGTGAGAAAGACAGGTGGTCTGGCAGATACAGTATTGGATATTAATAACAAAAATGGCACAGGGATTGTCTTTAGAGAATATACTGAGAAAGCGCTTATACAAGCGATTAAAAGGGCTATTGATCTTTATAAAAATAAAGAGTTGCTAATAGACGTTTCGAAAAGAGCTATGAGAAAAAATTTTTCCTGGGAAAGAGCTGCGAAAAGGTACATTGCTCTTTATTATAAGTGTCTCAGCGGATATCATTAATGTGTTTTTTCCTTCTCTCTTCCCTTCTTTTCTGATTTTCTAAATAGTGATCTTTTTCGACAGGATAATTTTTGAAGAAGTTTTTCTTCCAGCGATCAAATCTGTCTTCGAGTATTGCCTGCCTGGCTGATTTTGTCAGCTCAAGGAAATAATGTATATTGTGAATTGTGTTCAATCGTAGTCCAGTCATATCTCCAATCATAAAAAGATGTCTCAAAAAAGCTTTAGAAAAATTTTTGCATGTATAGCATTTGCAATTGGGATCAGGAGGATTAAAGTCTTCTTTATATCGAGATTGCTTTAACACTACTCTACCGCTCTGTGTGTATAGTGTACCATTTCGAGCGTTTCTTGTTGGGAGTACACAATCAAAAATATCAATGCCCATATCAATCACTCTGACTATATCTTCTGGTTTACCAACTCCCATCAGGTATTTAGGTTTTGATTCAGGTAATAAAGGAGTGATTTTTTTGAGTAAATTAAACATGGTTTCCTTTGGTTCACCAACAGCAAGACCACCAATAGCGAAACCATCGAAGTCTATTTTAGTTAACTCTTCGATACTTCTCAGTCTTAAATCCTCATATACACTTCCCTGAATTATACCAAAAATATATTGTTTATGATTATAAAGCGGTTCTGTTTTAATGAATTCCTCATAGGATCTTATTTCCCAGTTATAGGTTCTTTTCAGTGCTTTCTCTGCATACTCATAATCGCATGGATATGGTGTACACTCATCAAATGCCATTATAATGTCCGGACCAAGTTCCCTCTGAATTCTAATAGACTTTTCAGGACTAAAGATATGCTCTGATCCGTCTATATGTGAGCGAAATATAACCTCATTATCATTTATTTTGCTGAGATGCGATAGACTAAATACCTGGAAACCACCACTGTCTGTTAATATTGGTTTGTGCCAGGATATAAACCTATGCAATCCCTCTGCCTTTTTTATTATTTCAATGCCTGGCCTCAGGTATAGATGATACGTATTCCCTAAAATGATTTGAGCATCTGCGTTTTCCAGCTCCACTGGCGTAAGTGTTTTTACCACACCATATGTACCAACTGGCATGAAGGTTGGAGTTTTTATTTCACCATGATCAGTAATTATTCTGCAGGCACGGGCTTTTGTATTTTTTGATTGTTTTTCTATAATGAATTCCATTAAGAAAATATATTTTGGATTAGTTCATTAATAGATTCAATTTTTATCAAAGTGATGTTTTTATCGGGTAATTTCAATTTTTTTGGTATATATATTCTTTTAAAACCGAGTCTGGCTGCTTCATTTATCCTCGTTTCCATATTTTTAACAGATCTTACTTCTCCTACAAGTCCTACTTCGCCAATGAAGACAGCTTCGGGATCAACCGGTTTATCAAAGTAGCTTGATAGAATAGATGTCACAATTGCAAGATCACAAGCTGGGTCATCTATACGTAAACCACCGACGATATTGATGAATATATCTAATGCAGTAATTGGAATATTTGCCCTTTTTTCTATAACCGCGAGCAGCATGGTAAGTCTTCTGTAATCTACACCATTTGAATTTCTCTGGGGTGTTGGGTATATACTTTTCGCTATTAGTGCCTGTATTTCTATTAACAATGGGCGCATTCCTTCAATACTAACTGCAATTGTGGAGCCTGATGCATTTTTTCTTCTTTCGGAAATAAATAAGAGCGATGGATCCTGAACCGGTATTAATCCGCCTTCCTTCATTTCAAATATACCAATTTCGCGGGTAGGTCCAAATCTATTTTTCAAACATCGGATTATTCTAAAGAAATTGTTCTGATCACCCTCCATTAATATAACAGTATCCACAAGATGCTCCAATACTTTTGGACCGGCAATGATACCTTCTTTAGTTATGTGACCAATTAATATTGTCAAGAGTCCTTTTTCTTTTGTTACTTTTAATAATCGTGTTGTGCATTCTCTTGTCTGCAATACTCCCCCAGGTGAGCTCTCGAATTCTTCAGAGTAAATAGTTTGGATGGAATCTATTATTACCATTTCCGGTTCTGTTAAATCAATTATATATAATATGTTATCAAGTAGATTTTCACCGGATAAGTATAGGTTTTCATTTATGACATTTAGTCTTTCAGCCCTGATTTTTAACTGTTCTGGTGATTCTTCGCTTGAAATATATAATATTTTATAGGATTTAAGTGAGTCAGCAATCTGAAGGGCAAGGGTTGATTTACCTATACCTGGATTCCCTGAAAGAAGGGTTACAGATCCTTTCATAAAGCCACCGCCTATAACCCGGTCCAATTCGTTTATTCCGGTAGGTATATGTGATTGTTTGTCAGATGTAAGTTCGCTAATTTTATAATATTGGGGTGTTGACTTAAAAGATGTCCGAATAGTTGATTTTGATGGTCCAACTTCCTCATTGACGGTATTCCAGGCTCCACACTCGGTGCATTTTCCAACCCACTTATGGAAAATTGCGCCACACTCAGAGCAGACAAATATTGTTTTTGATTTTTCTTTTTTCATTTTTTGTTTTGAATCAATATTAGTTTATATTTATCCCAATCATATAAGAATACACCCAAAAGGATAATAATACCACCTAATATCTCTTTTACTGTAACACGCTCTTTGAGAAATGCCCAACCAACCATTGTTGCGAATATTGGTACTATGAGAGTTATAAAAGTAACCTTAACTACATTTATTCTTTGTAGTAAGGTATAATAAATATAGAAGGCAATTGCTGAACCGAGAATTCCCAGATATATGATAGCTCCGAGATTTTTAAAATCCCAAACCATTTTGTCCCATTGATTTGATATAGTTGCCCCCATCAGGTGTATGAAGCCAGCAATTAACATTGCCATGCAGGTTAGTACAAGTGAATCATAGTCATTGTGAATTTTTAAATAGACATTCGGCCAGGCAGAAGCAACTACACCGATAAGTATAATTAGGCTTCCAACAAGTAAATCTTTGCTGAAAATAAGAGATTGGTCTGATAATATAATGCTTGTACCTCCGATGGCAATAATAATAGATATAAATTTCCAGAAAGATAATTTGCCCCCTGGCAGTATGAAGTGAGAAAAAATACCGACGAAAAGGGGTAAGGTAGTCCATAATATTGAAGATAATCCACTTGGTATAAATTTGGTTCCATAATAGGTACAGTAGTAGCTAAAAGCCATTGTTATAAGACCAGAGACAAGGTATAGTTTAATTAATTGTGAATCGAATGGAATTTTTCGATTTTTTATTTTTATAATTACATATAAAAATAAGCCTGCGATTACAAACCTTAAACCCAGTCCCAGCATAATTGGAGTCTCTTCAACCCCAATCTTTATCATTGCCCATGTGGTGCTCCAGATGATGCATGTAATAAGAAATAGTAAAGTATTCATAATTCAGTCGAGCAAATATTATTATAAAAAAATTATAAAAGCCACATTAAAAAATTAAAAAATATTTACTCTCCAACATTCTATTCAGTGTGATGGTAAATTGAGTACCATAATTAAGACATTTGATGAGAATGATAGATTATTTAAAATTTATAGGATGTGTCAGTTTAATTTATAATTCATATTCTTCTATACAGACTTTGTCTTTGTATCTGGACATAGCAGCATCAATTACTTTTTCCTTTTCATCGTATTCCTCTAATTTTTTCCATATTCTACCGAGCCATGCTTTTTCTCTTTCCGGTACCTTTAAATATCCTGATTCGATTGCTGTATTTAATAGTTCACATGCGGTTAGTCCTGCTAAATGTGTGCGTTTGAAATCATCCTTTTCTGAAATAATAGCTTTTGCGATTTCATAAGATGCTTCTGGTGAAATTATAAATGCGTGCGGGCTCAAATTTTCATCACTTTTAATGAACAGGTTTTTTAAGGTTACTTCATGCCCCTCTTTTAAAGCTGCATTCATTAATCTACAGTCGTATATTAAAATTTCAGTAAAAACTTCCGGTGCAAATCCAGATAATAAACGAACATTTTGAACAGACTCATTGCTCCACAGATCACAAGTCGCAGCTGCAATATTTCCCATGTGACTGAAATGTGCACATGCAGAAGACTTTCCTTCCATTGATATAGGGAATCCAGTGATAGCCTTTATAACTGGTCCCTCATAAGCACAGTCTTTTGAAGGACCGATTGCACCCTCTTCATACGCTATCAATGATCTGGGAGCTGTCATTGCTCTTATGACTGCTGCAAGCGTTACTGGTATAAAGCCTCTATCTGCAAGGACCATTGCTGTATTTGCGATGCCACATGCGGTATCTCCAGCTGGTATTGAACCCTTATCTTTGGCTATTTTTACAATATTTTCCCAGAGAAAGTGCATATCTTTTGACGATAGTATACCTATACCGAATAGCAGTCCTGGTATATCAGCTTCGATAATAGCTATATCTGTTACTTCCTTACCTCCTATGGATTCAATTGAGAGCATATGTGCTCCAGATTCAGCGTTTTTGATAAAGGAATCAAATAATGTTTTTACATAATTTTCAGTGCGGATTTTTGGAGGTCTTTCCTGATCTCTTATATCGCATACAGTTACTCTCAGGGCAGAGTTTAATCCCTTCTCACAATAGAATTTTTCCATTAAGTCCAGTGTTAGCTTTGTAACCTGAGCTCCCATTTCTACATTCATGGTTAACTGAGGTGGATGTTCAAATTCCAGTACTATGCCTGGTGTCTGGAGTATGTGAGCACGACTTAGTATGTCGGAGACAATATCCTCATATTGTTTTAAAATTTCTTTGTTATTGTCGTTTTTCATCCCAATAGCTGGTAAGGTATAGTTGATTTCTGGGTATACAGCTCCATTACCTATTTCAATCCCAAAACCGCATTTTACAGGATGTAGTGATTTTCCGAATATCATTTCATCAGCTGATTTGTATGCGAGCTCTTTGAATTCCATTTTAGAACCTCCTTGATTGTTCTACCTACTCTAACTGAATAGGTTGCACATACGTATTTATTGATCTATAACAAAACACAGTGGTAATTTAAAAACAATATGATATAATTAATATAATTTTTATATATAATATTGACAACCTGGATAAAATTTAATTGATATTTTGAGTTTTTATATCAATTTTTAATTATAAGGAGAAGAATAGAATGGATATGTTATTTTATGTACCTTTTTATTACTTTTTGATCAAATGTTACTATCCTTTTATAAATACCAAGGAAATTTATTAGTAATTCTGTGTTTATCTCATCAGGTACCCATACCGAGTCAAGCTTTATGTAATACATTTTCATTGTAAAATATTCTGTGAAAGTAAAAGGAATTGATGCGGTCATTTCGAGAGCCACAAGATCAGTATCTTTTTTCGATATCCATACATATCCAAAGCTCAAGTCTTTTGACCTCTTTATAGGGAAGTATTTAACAGTCATGCATTCATTACCATTTATTGTGGTATCTTTTTGGTAATAAAAATGGTAGTAAGGAATAGCATCCCAAGACAGGGGACTGAAAAGTGGTAGTATATCGTTCTCCTTATAACGTGGGAAATCGGTTGGGGATTTCCTCTTGTTTTCTGTATTAAGTCTTATCCCCTTTATTATTCTGCCCTTGTCAACGAAGTATCTGCTGTATACTCTCCTTACGGATTTTGTATCACCCTCAATTGTATGAAAGGTAATTGTAGCTGTTGCATCATATGAGAGGTTAACCTTTTCCTGATTTTTAACAAGCGTCTTAATAACCTGTAGAACAGATATAGTATCCAATTCTTCTGGATATATTGTAGGTATGTGTATTATTAATATTAGAATGAAAAGAATTTTCACTTATTTAATTTGTATATTATGTTAAGCCCTTTTAGAGTGAGATCAGGATCAACGATTTGAATATATTTAGATTTATCTGATACTTCATCTGCAATTCCGCCCGTAGAGATTATATTGAAATTGTTTATTTTTAACTCTTCTTTAATTCTCTCTATGATTCCATCTATCATAGTTATATGTCCATAAAGTATTCCAGACTGCATTGCGTGTGTGGTAGTATCACCTATTATTTTTTCAGGGAAGATATATTCAACTTTATATAATCTTGCTGCTCTTCTTATAAGGTCATTTGCTGCTGTTTCAAGTCCAGGGCATATAACGCCGCCAATATAGTCTCCTTCTGGCGACAAAACATCAAAAGTTGTAGCTGTACCGAAGTCTACAATTATAAGTGGTGGTTTGTACAGGTGTTTTCCTGCAACAGCATTACATAATCTGTCTGCACCAATCTCTGATGGATTTTTATATAATATTTTCAATTCCAGATTTAATGTGTTTGTAACAATAACAGGTTCAATTTTTAAATACTTTTTTGACATGAGCTGAAAAATATGAGTTAGCTGTGGGACAACTGAGGATATAATTACGCCTTTTATTTCTCCGATCTTAATGTTTGAGTTATGGAATAATAATTTTACTGTGAGCCATGATTCATCTATTGTTCTGGTGTGGGTACTGGCAATTCTCCAGCATTCAATTAATTTATCATTTTTGAATATTCCTAAAATTGTAGTTGTATTACCAATATCGATTGCCAGTAGCATATATGCTTTCCTTATGAATAGTAACGTCACCAGAAATAAATCTTTTTTTCTCTCCATTATTAAATTTTAATACGATTGCTCCATCATTTTCTATGTTTTCAAGAATTCCTGTTAGTGATTTGTGTCCATCATTAATTGATATGGTCTTTCCTAAATGGTCGCAGTATTTTTTCCATTCATCTATCGTATACTTTAAACCTGAATTAAATAACGATCTAAGTTGTCTGTCGAGCTCCTTTAAAACACCTTTTAATATTATGATTCTTTCATGAATTTTCTCTGTTTCAATTAAAATTGATGTTCCAAATCTTCTGTTTCCAGTGAAAAAGTTTCTCGGTTGATTAATATTTATCCCAATTCCTATAACTACTTTATTCAAATTATTTCCGGTTGTCCTTGATTCGACAAGTATACCGCATACTTTTTTATCATTCAACAATACATCATTTGGCCATTTCAAAGAAATTTTCTGATTTTTAAGGACCTTAATTAGTCCCTTTGCTACGCCTACAGCAGATGCGAAAGTAAATCCCATAAGATTTATATTTACAGGATGTTTTAGTAATAGTATAGAAAAAAGTAATGATTCTTCAGGATTGGATTCCCATTTTCTGCCTCTTCTTCCCCTTCCGGATGTCTGGTAATCTGCAAGAACTACTGTTCCATTTTCAAGGTGATTATTATTTAATAAATAAGTATTGGTTGAGTCTATTGTTTGAAAATGTATGATATATGGTTTTATTATTTTTGTTTTTAATTTTAGATTGAGATAATTGAACATTTACTACTTTATATTTAATTCTTCCAGTATCCTGTTGGCAGAATCGTATTTCTCGAGAATATATAGTACATATCTTATATCGACAGCAATAGTTCTTGTAAGATTTAGATCATATTGCCAATCGCTTATCATAGATTCATAGTTTCCATCAAAAGCTAACCCTACAAGCTCACCTTTTCCGTTTAAGACAGGGCTCCCAGAATTACCTCCGGTTATATCGGTGGTGGCAAGGAAATTTACGGGTATGTCATTAATATATTTATCCATATAGATACCATAATTTTTGTTTTCCCATAACTTAATTAACTTGTCAGGTGCATTAAATGGTTCTTCCCCTGTGTGTTTTTCTATGATACCGCTTAATGAGGTTATATAATCATAGAAAACGGCATCCCTTGGTTTGTATCCCTTGATGTAACCATAAGTAAATCTTATGGTTCTATTGGCATCGGGATACATTTCATTACCCTTCCACTTTTTTAAAAGCTTGTAGTATTTCGGTCTTAACTCTGTTATCATTCCATTAAATCGATAGTTTTTATTTTCAATTCTATCGAATTCTTTGTTTAATTCTTTTGCAAATTCTATAAATGGGTCATTAAGGCTATCAAGCTGAGCCTTATTCATATTGAACATTTTTATCCACATTTCAGGATTAGTTATTTGTGTTTTTTTGAAAACATTGTCAATAAATTTTTTTATTTGTTCTTTTGCCTTGCTTTTATCTGTGTATAGTCTTTTTATAAACTGTGGTTGTTCATTCTCAGGTAGTTCGAGTAATCTTTCAAAGAAGTAACCAAGAAGCCTTTTATCTGCAGGATAATAGTAATCCTTTGCTCCAATTTCAAATTCCCTTTTTATTCTTGGTATTCTAAAATCCATATATTGTGGTTTTCGTTCCCCCTCTGGTTTTTCTTTTTCAATGCTCCACTTCTGTATTGTGGTTGCATAGCGAACTGTGGGTATCATAATCATATACCGAATGAGGTTATCTCTTTTTGCCCCTTTTTTTAATTCAGCGTATAGCTTTTCAATTTGATCGAGAGGGTTACCATACTCTTTAATGATATCGGGATTTTTTTTAAGCCATAGTTTGAATTCTTCCTCCTGCGTTTTTTTTCTTTCCAGTAGTTTTGATTTTTTAAAGCCGTCAACCATTCCCTGATTGTTTTTCAACGCATTATTTAGCCCTCTTATTCTCGCTGACAGCTTTATTGCAACATCTTCACCTTTTTTACTTTCATCCTCTAAAATTTCTATAACATCTTTGAAAAGCCTGATCCTAAAAGGATAAGAGAAATTTTGGTTCCAGTCTACCGAATTAGATGTTCTATATCTCATTGTTGAACCAGGATATCCGAGAATAAATACGGCGTCGTTTTTCTTTATACCCTTCGAAGATACTATTAAATATTTTTCTGGTTTAAACGGAACGTTCTCCTTGGAGTATTCAGAAGGTTTTCCATCAGGTCCAACATATGCTCTCAAGAAAGAAAAATCGCCTGTATGTCTTGGCCACATCCAGTTGTCAATATCGCCACCGTAAACACCTATTGACGATGGAGGTGCATATACTAACCTGATATCTTTTATTTTTAAGTATCTGTATAAGTAGTATTCCATTCCGTCAAGAAAAGATATAACTTGCCCAATTATCCCTTCTTCTTCATTTTCCGAGGCTTTTTCTATTTCAGCAATCTTTTTTTCTATTGCTTTTGCTTTTTCCTCGGGGGTCATATCTTTCTCCCGAAGGGATTCTTCGAATTTTATTACAGATTTTACTGTATCAGTTATATTTTTAAAATCTATTGTAATATATGCTTCATATCCGGGAGCAGGTATTTCTTCTTCTAAGGATCTGGCATAAAAGCCATCCCTTAAGTAATTATTTTCTGGTGATGAGTTTTTCTGAATTGCTTGATATGCTACATGATGATTTGTTAAAATCAACCCATCAGGCGAGACGAAAGAGCCTGTTCCACCACCAATTATTATTACTGCATCCGCCAAACAAGGACCGGTTGGGCTAAAAATCTCATCAGGCTTTAATTTTATCCCCTTGATTTTTTTGGGAATATTATCAAGTGTAAACATCCCCTCTTCAGGATATAAGATTGTAAGTAATAAAATGAAAATTATAAAGATTGATAAGTATCGTTTCATTTTATTATCCCTTTTGTTTTTCTAAAATCCTTTTATCTGTCTTATTTGTTGATATGCCTCATTAATTTGTTTGAATTTTTCCTCGGCTAACCTCTGGAACTCCTGTCCGAGATGTGATACTTTATCAGGATGGTATTTACTTGCCATTTCCCTGTATGCCTTTTTAATCGTTTCTATGTCATCTTCGGGGCATACCCCCAGTATTTCATATGCATAATTCCCCTGTTTTACAAACATCGACCGGATAGAATTATAATCCTGGGCAGTTATTCCAAGTTCAAGAGCGATTTCCTCTAATGCTTTTAATTCTGATTGATGATATTCGCCGTCTGCTCCAGCTATTCCAAATAGTACATGGAGTAGTTCAAGCCTTGAGTAATAATCCATATAATTTCTTATCTGTTTTGCAATTTCTTTTATATCGAAATTTTTGTTCAAAATTTCTCTATATAGATATAATAGATCCTGTGCGTTTTCAACTCCGAACTTTTCAATTAGAAATTTTTTCACATAGCGTACCTCGGAGGAAAGCGTTTTCTTATCTGCTTTTGTAATATATGCAAAAAGTGATAGCATAGCGATTGCGAAGTCCCCCGCTCTTGTGTCTCCAAACTTTTGAAATTGATTATCAGTAGAAACATCGTAATCGTAAGAATATTCTTTTGTTCTTGGTGAACTTGATGAGTCAAACATACTGCCAATATACGCGCCGATAAGAGCACCAAGAGGACCCAGAAGTGCCCATCCTATTCCTCCGCCAATTATAGTTCCAAACCATTTTCTACTCATAGTATAATAACCATATTTATATAATAAAAATAAGTTTTTATCTTATTGATAAACCAATGCCAAGGGTTAATATATCATAATAGCTCTTAGAATATTGAAGTGATAAATTGATTAACGCAAGCCTAAGATTTACACCTGCTATTATTCTTGATTTATTTTCCCCCTCTGATTTGAACTCAGTGTTACTTGAGGTATCACCCTCTCCACTGTAGCTGTATTTAACTTCATATGTTGATTTTTCCAGCCCGTAACCTGCGTATATGCCAAAACCAAACGTTATTAGATTTATATCTTTCCCTACTGCTAACCCATAATGGATGTGCTGCGATTTTAGAACATCTCCTATGTTAATATTTTGTAAAAAGCCTCCCGCTGTGATTCTTAATGGAAACATTGGAATAGGGATGAAAGGATCGAGACGTAGGCGCCCACCAAATCCTAATAGATTTACCTCTCCCATATCTTCTAATTCAAATTTCGGAAGTCCCCGGGCTATTACCTCCGCTTTTATCGGTGACATAGGAATTGCAATACCAACACTTATTTGTGCTATAGGAAGTAAAAAATACTTAAGGTCAAATCCAGGAGGTGAAGTGAGGTTTGGTATACTATTAACAATGCTATTCAGTTGATTTTGAGTGGTACTGGAGTTAGCTGTTTCCTGGTCCATACCTTGATCTATCAGCTGTAGCGTTAATAAAGATTTGATGCCATCAACATCATCTGTTTTATTAATTTCCGCCCACTTCTCGGAGCCAAAGACTGTTGGAGCTTCTCTATTTGGATATAGTATCTCGCTATCTATACTCAATGTGTATTCTCTACCACCAATCTGTTGAGTAGTTGTAAAATCGGGAGCCACAAGTTTAAAAATTTTATCCTTATCCGGGATTGCCATTGCTGAGGTATTGATACTTATGTCGAAACCAAACAGCTTATGAGTACCTGCGGAATGATACCATCCACTATTGATGGTACTACCAAATGCATTAAAAATAGGTTGTAGATATAATTTCGCATGGTCTTCTAGTAACTCACTTAATTTTTCTTCCAAACTTTGTGATAACAAGATACTACTATCAAAAGTTATAACTGTGATTGCTATTATCGTTATTAATAACCCTCTTACCATTTCAACCTCCTAATTTTTTGTTATTCTACTTTATTTCTTATTATGGAAAAAATCAATAAAAATGTTTACTATTAAATTGATATAGCTGATGTATTGATAAGAAATGATTAAACTTCAATTATAAATGAGAAAAAAAGATACATTTAGGCATATAAAAGCTGCAATTATTTTTCTTACTGGAGTAATCGTATTTGGAACTATCGGTTACATTGTAATAGAGAAGTGGAATTTTATAGATTCATTTTATATGACAATAATTTCAATTACAACAACTGGTTTTGAGGAGGTTCATCCTCTTAGTCATACAGGTAAAATATTCACTATTTTGATAATAGTATTTGGGATATCTGCAATAGCATATACAGCAGGAAGAGCGACTCAATATTTTATTGAAGAATATTTTTTCAGGAGTAGAAGAATGATGGAAAAAATAAGAAAATTAAAAGATCATTATATAGTTTGTGGATTCGGAAGAATGGGTAAGCAAATTTGTAAAGAACTGAAAAATAATGGAGCATCTTTTGTTGTTATAGAGAGTAATCCGGAACAGCAAGAGACTCTCAAGGAGTCAGGGTATCTTTATATTGAAGGTGATGCTACAAATGATGAAACTTTGATTGAATCAGGTGTAAAAAGGGCAAAAGGGCTGGTTTCAGTAGTTGAAAAGGATGCAGACAATATTTTTGTAACTCTGACAGCCAGAGATTTGAACAGAAACCTTTTTATAGTAACTCGAGCAATAAATGAAGGGAGTGAAAGAAAGCTTATTAAAGCTGGAGCTAACAGGGTTATAAAACCCTATGAGCTTGGTGGACACAGAATGGTTCAGATGTTATTAAGACCTTATGTTGTGGATTTTATTGATATAGTTGGAAAAAGAGGTGTGTATAACCTTGCAATGGAGGAAATTCAGGTGGAAGATGGCTCAATATTAGTCGGATCGAAAATTGCTGAAACACCTATTAGACGGGAGTTGAATATAATTGTAATAGCAATTTATACAAAAGAAGGAAAGTTTATTTATAATCCTGGTCCCAATGTGATTATCCAATCAAATGATACACTTATTGTTATAGGAGAGGAAAATAATATCAATAAGTTGAAAAATATTGCAAGGGGTTAATTTTACTAAATATTTACTTGTTTTTATATATGTCCCAGAGCAATCTAAGCCCGAGAATAAAAGCTAATATATAACCAACGATACCTATGATGGGATAACCAAATAATTTATATCCAATTGGCAGTTGAATTATTATAGATGAACCGATTATTAGTGAGGCGATGATTAAAGATGAAGAAAGTCTACTCCCCGCTTTGTTTAATCCCTTAACAAGTCCGTCTAAGTTTCTGTGTTCGAAAATTATTGATAATTTACCTGTAGCCATCTTACTTAGAATGTCCCTTGTCTTCTCAGGTAAGTCTTCAATAAGCAATACTACCTCATCGAGATTTGTAAACATATTTTGAATTTTTCTAATTGGACTGTATCTTTTTCGTATCAGTGTCTTTACATGAGGTTTAATTTCACTAATAATGTCTATTTCGGGGAAAAGCATTTCCCCAAATCCTTCTGCAGTAATAAGAGCTTTTAACATAAGTGAAAGTTTAGTGGGAAATTTTAGATGATAATTATAGACAAGAGAATGAATTTCTCTTGACAACTCTTTAATACTTACAGTTGATAGATTGATATTTGTAAATTCATTTATCAATAGACTTATTGCATATTTTATATCCTCAATATTAGTTGTAGAATCAATTATATTTAACAACTCCAGAGACCGCATAATTTTTCTTATGTCGTTTTTTATATAACCAATGAGTAAATCTGCAAGATAGCCCATTGTTTCTTGATCAATATATCCTATATTACCGAAATCAATCAGTGATATTACATTATTTTTAAGTATAATAATATTACCAGCGTGAGGGTCAGCATGAAAAAATCCAAAATCGAAGATTTGCATCATGCTTAACCTGATGGCATTTCTTGCTATAATTTCGGGATTAAGGCCATGTTTTATCAATTTTTCCCTATTTACATGTTTTATCCCATCTATGTATTCCATTACTATTATATTTTCGTTACTTAGTTCTTGAAAATAGGTTGGTATGTATATAGTAGGTTCATTTTTAAAATAATTTTTGAATTTCAATATGTTACGACCTTCATGGAGAAAGTTTAACTCATTGATAATCATCTTATTAAACTCTTTTACAACAAGAGTTGGATCTACAGCAAGTTGATCTTTGAGATATTTTTTAACTATCTTTGCAAGATCAGATAAAATCTCCATATCGGTTTGTATGATTTCTCTTATGTTCGGTCGTTGTATTTTTAAGACAACTTTTGTTCCATCTTTTAGTACTCCAGTGTGTACCTGGGCAATGGATGCAGAAGCAACTGGTTTTTCGTCTATCAATTTCAGTTTATTTTTTAATTCCTGATTTGATTTTTCTTCGATAATCTTTTTTATTTCTTCAAAAGGTAAAGGAGCTACATTATCTTGAAGTTTTTGTAATTCAATCAGATACTCTGGTGGTAATATATCAGGGCGCATGCTGAGCATTTGTCCAACTTTTATAAAAGTAGGACCTAATTCTTCGAAAACCATTCGGAGGCGTTCCGCTCTTGATTTTGTCTTTGCTTTTATGTGTCCTATGCGGGGAACAAACTTTTCCCCAAACCTCAGTATCAGGTCACTACTGATGACGTTGACTATATCGGAAAAGCCATATTTCAGAAGTATTGTAATGATATGCCTATATCTTTTGATATGCTTCCAGGTTTTTGGTATAGATGTTAATTTCATTTATTCGGTAATCTTATGTTCGGATTTACGGTGCATTTCTAACCGTTTTTTAACGATATTCTCGACGTCTTTTTTTGTAGGAATTTCCATTGATTTTAGAACTTTTTGAATTTCCTTTTTTATAAATTCCTGGGTTTCTTTTCTCTTTTCCTCAGCTGCTTTTAATATATTTTCAACAAATGATTTTTTTTCTTCCGCTTTAACCTGTCCTTTTTTAACCAGCTCGTCGACAAGCTCCTCCGCTTTTTCTTTAGTCAGTGTAATTGCCCCAAGTCCTGCGAGATAAAGTTTTTTTAGTGCTGAGATCATGGTTTTACCCTCCTTTTTTATTAGCAAATTTAATTTATTCAGTATTTAATGATATTGCAAATTAATATGTGGGATTTTTAGTACTCTACACAGAGGGAATAGTAAATGTCATTAGTTTTATCATACCATCTCTCGATAACAACGCAGTTTCTAAGAATAGTATCAAAATCCTGTTTTATTATTTTTGATTCAATTAAAAATCCAAAAAATCTTTTTGTATGAATTGAATTTGCATTGAGTTCTTTTGCCTTTGCCAGATCAAAGTATGAAAAATCATCAGCATCCTGCCAGGCTCTTACCCAGGAGATGTAATTTGATACGATACCTATACCAATATTTTTATCTTTTTCTGTTTTTAGCTTTACCCAATCGGGTTTCTCTTCCCAATCATTTAGAATTCGCTTTGCAACATTCACATTGATATCAGATGGGCTTATTATTAAAACGAAATAACTTTTATCGGTGTATAGAGAATCAACGATTTTATAGTCTACATTCCAATTTAATTTGCTACTATCATATATAATAATAAATGATGGATGCGTTATGCGCATGCGACCATCACTTATCTCTTCCAATCTAAATTTTAACCGTATTGAATCTTGCTTATAAAGGTTTTTTAATGCATTTTCGAGAGCAGCAAGTTTACCAAGGTCTTTGTTGATGTATTTGCCTGCATATCCAACGGAGAACCTGTATCCAGAAGGTGGGGTTGGTAATTTTTTAAACCAAGATGGAAATACTTCCTGAGATAAAAGATACTTTGTGGTTAATAGAATAGAAAATATAATCAGGATAAAAAAGAGCCTGCTCAACCTGAGAGCAGGCTCTGCGTTTTTATTCATTCCCGATTTTTTCAAGCTTCTGGATTTCCTTTTCCAGTTCCTCAAAGCTCATGCGAGCTTTTGCTTCATTATATAAGGCTTTGTTTCGTCTTGCCTGCTCTAGAGTTTCCTGTACTAGCGAACTGAGATTATATTCCGCTAATGAATAAATATGATATAGATTACCTTCGGTAACTACATTTCTCTTCACAATCTTACATCCGTTAAGAACAACATTAGCTACCTGCTTGCTCACACTCTCTGTAAATTCTAGTGCCTCGGCATCATTTGCAAGTCCACTTTCTTGCATGAAATTTTTTAACATATTGGAGACTTTTACCTCTATTGTTCTTGCTATAGCATCTCTTGCCCTGGCATCCGCTGCTTCTTTTGCAAGAGCAAGGCTCTGTTTTACAGCATCTCCGGCTCCGTATATTGCATCTTCCGCCTGAGGTGGATTTATATACCACTCAGGTATTTTTTCAACATCGGCAACCGGTCTTCCTCCTCCACAGTTAAGGATAAATGCACAGGCAGCTAAAGTAATTGTTAACATAATGATTTTTTCACGCATATTTTCTCCTCCTCATTTTAAAAAACACTACTGATGAATTTTAGAAATTCTTTTGAGTTTATATTAACACTATTAATTGCATTAGTAATAGCCTGTATATGTGTCTTATCAACCCCGCTGGATTTTATAGTTAATGCTGAAATTTTGTTACCATTATTATCCAGCAGTTTCAAAATGATATTTATTTCTGTATAATAAAGTTTATTTATTGGAGATGATATTTCTTTATCCTGAACCATATTCACTTCTCCCCTTATTTCATAAGTTGATGATTGAGAAATTTTAAGATTGTATTTTGATAACTCCCTTGCTATTAATGTTTCAATCAGTTTCGATGAACCTGATATTGTATCTATTATTTTAATCCTAAAGTTGATATCTGGTATCTTTATTTTATAGGTAAAATCTGTCTGCACATTCTCTAAATATTCCATTGCAAAATCCGGTAATTTATCAACATCGATTAAGATTAGTATTTTCCCCGTAAGGTTGTCTTTATCTGTTGGAAATGGGGTAAAAATTGTTTTACCTATTCCATTATCGTTAGTTTTAATCCTGTCTATTATTTCACCTGTTGAATATTTCACAACAATTGGTATCCCTTTCAATCCTATCGAAGAGTTTTTAGCTTGATATTCCAGTTTGAATATTATCGGGTTTTCGACTGGTTTGCCAGGTACGTACTCACGATTTAAGTTAGAGATAAGTTTTATTTTTATGTTTGAAATAGAGTTTTTAATATCTGTGTCGATTTTTTCCAAAAAGTATTCATTAATCTGAGCTAAATTTGAGCCTGTCAGTGCTGAGTAAATTTCGTTTTTTGATAATAATTCGGGTATTAAGTCTGTTATTTTGTTGAATTCCTCAAAATAGACAAGCAGATTCCCTCTATTCAAGTTATTGTTGGCACTTGCTTTTAAATTTTCTATGTTCATGATGATATCTTTTATCTGGATTTTAAGAGTGGATAAATATTTTTCCCTGTTCAGGACAGCTAAGGCATAGTAATTCTTTTTAACTCTTTTAATTTCAGCAATTTTTACGTTAGGCATAGTCTGCTCTGCTTCGGTTTTTACATAGTTTAATATCTCAGATCTAGAAATAATTGTTTTATCCTGTTGAATTTCTTCTTCGGTGGATTCTGTAACTGATTTTATTTTCACTATTATTTGTTTTACCAGATCAGCTCTGGCATTTTCTATGGCCTCTTCTTGAGTCTTACCAATACCGACACCAATTACATAGCTTGAGGAGGGATATTTTTTTGATTGATGTGTTTTTGCCCACTCCGGAATCCCGCTGAACAAAAGTGTGTATATTAAAATAGTTGTTAAGATAATTTTACTTTTCACTATTTGCCTCATTGCTTTTTAGACATTTTTAAATATATAAATTTCCTGTTAAGTATAATTTTCTTGAGTTCAAATTTATTATGGAATTTTTCCCTCAGGTATTGATAAATACTGAATGAATCATTAAATAATTCTGGCAATATCCATAGTGTAGTATCAAACATTTTATCTGATAAAATATTGACTTTTAATTTACCTTTTTCTTCTATCGCATTTTTTACATCAAAAAAGTACTGTTCAATCTCATTATCTAAAAAGCCAGTGTCTGCTGTTATAATGAGTTTATAGGGTATTCCAGAGGAGATATCTTTTTTCCAGTAGTTTACAATTCTATCAAGAACCTTTCCTATGGAGTTATTCATTGCTTCCTCAATCAGCGCCTCGTCGCTTGCTGGTCTTTCCTTACTGTAGCCTATCTCTGTACCAAGTAATCTTGCGGTTGTTGTTTCATAAGCACGACATCCAACTGTGTATTTTTTTACAGTGGTAGAGCCTATTTTTCTTACGGACTTATTGATGTTATAGGTGATATATATGTCGCTACCTATTGATAGTGCGAAAAGGTAGTTTACGTCAATTATACCTGATGCTGATAATCCGCTTATTAACTTGTCGTTAAGTTCCGAAACCTGTTCGGGAACTATCACCTCAAATCCTCTAGCAGTTAGGAATTGCTCTATTGCTTCTGCTCCCTTTTTTATAAGGGGGTCTTTTTTTAGTAACTCAACTGCAGGTATGGAATCAGGTGATTCTGGAATTACCATAATCTGTGGTAATCCGACTTTCTCCACAATTTCCCTTTCCGATTGAATTATGTCTTTTTTCGTAAGGTAGTCTTTAAGAAGTCTTATATTGACTTTAAAAGTCTTTGTTATTTTTAGTCGTTTGCCATTATCTATTTTTATTCTTTGCTCGTAATTACTTGATTCCCAGACGATAAATTGGTCAATATTATCACTTCTGAAAAATTCCTCATGAATAGCTTCAAATTTCTTCCTTGATTCTTCAGTGTTAAGTATTGGATCACTTCCAGAATAAAGCAGGTACCAGATTGCAGCCCTTCTTGCATCAATATTTGCATTTTTATCGATATCTTTGGCTCTTGGTTTCCTGTGTTTATAGTCTATACCAATGCCTGTTGCTTTTATTATAACCTCAGTTGGTGAAGTGTATTCTATAATTGAAGCATCATTGGATACAGGAAGATTGCTAACTCTTTTACTCGCAATTATCATAATTGGAATAGATAGGATAAAAAATGCGAGGATTTTTTCTTTCATGGCTTTTCCTTTAATATTTAGTATTTAAAATTGATTGGATTATAGCAAATGGGTTAAAAATTAACTGCGGTACTGAAAAATGATAGTATATTCCGCATGATATACCTGCCGTGTATATTTTTGGGTAATCATACGTAAAGAAGTTCTCTACATCTTGTTCTTTCCCCTTGTACTTTACCGACCACCAGTTAAGAGGTGGGAAGAGGTCTATTCCCAAAAAGAATCCTATATTGGAATTGATATTCATTGCATATTCGATAGCGGAATTGAGTCGAAATCCAATACTGTTGTTGTATATATATACATCATCTCCTTTGTAACTGTTGGTTATGTATACTCTCTGAAAAGAGGATAAAACTTCGAAATGTACAGCTAGAGAACCAATATAATATCTTTTGAGGTATCCAGTATGTATTTCGACAAGTCCGGCTGTTATTTTTTGCTCGGGCCAGTTCAGTATGACGGAATGTATATCATCATAAAGTAGAGTTTTTACCGGAATCAAACCACCGCTGACTCCAGCTACTAAAAAACTTTGAAAAGAGTGAATATACGAGCTGATACTTAAGTTAAAGCTTATATCTGCTGCCATATATAAACCTTTGTAATCTCCAAAAATTAAAAGGAAGTCTTCAGTTAATACAGCTCCATGATTTATATTAATTGGCGTTAGTCTTGGTTTGACAGCTATATCAATCCCTATGTATGGGTACTCAACTGCAAGCATTCCCTTTGCCCAATCACCCTTTTTTATAGCAAGCGCTTTTGAAGGGATACTGCTATTTGGAGAGGTTTTCATTATTCTAATAAAACCGGAATAACGAATATCAGTATTTCCTGCTTCGTCCTCAATCCATTCCCCGACAAGAAACGGATAATCTTCCTTTAGCCCGTCTCTTTTTGATAGAGGCAGGTAGACAAATCTTTTTTCAATCTCTGCTATAGGAATATTTAATTTGAAGCATTCCATATTTTTTGTTATTGATTGCAGATTTAGTGCGAAGCTGCTAACAGCTGTATTTAAAGCAAATTCATATGGAGAGTATTTTTTACCGAAAATATAGTATGTTTTATCAAGGTTAGATATTCCAACTCCTTCTGAGCTAATCTTTTTTAGATACTTGATACTTGTATCGGGATAATATGAAATCTGGAACCAGTAAATGCCGCCTGAGATTTTAACCTTGACTTTGTTTTCTTCTGAATTTTTTACTACAGTAAATCTCCTGATATAGGGCAATGCAATATATGAAAGATTGTAGACTTTGATAATCTCATCAGCTGATATTCCGATCTCTTTTGCCTTCAACACAATAAATGAATGTTTTTCTGTTTCGGATTCAAATTCTCTTGCTCTTATCTCCTTTTCGGCATCCAGAATTTTAAAAATTTCTGGGACTAAATAGGTTTTTATATGGCTTTTAATAACTTCAATACTCGGGTTATTAATAGCACTGAGTTTCTCTGAAAATACTGAGAAAATCTTGTCGGGCAATTTGTTTACAAAAAATCTTTTCATTTCAAGGGCATTTTTAACCTCCGTTATAATTAAGCTTTTTTCTTTTTCTTTGATTTTTATTCTTTTTCCCTCAATCAGGATGTATGGAATTACTGTAATACCCTTCTTATCATAAACTGACCCGAGTAAATTCTGCGATATAACTATTAAGATGATTACCTTTATTAAGCATATTTTTATATAATTTATCTCAATCATGACCATACATCAATCTTATTTGATCAATTTTATTAATTAATGTTGTCATTAACAATCATATATTTGACAAAATATATCTAAATTTGTAAGATTCTTATGAGCCCGGAATGTTAGAATGGCGAAAAGAATAAAACTCATAGTACTTTTTTTCATATTATCTTTATCCAACCTAGGGAGCTATAGCCAAAATATTACTTTAAATGAAATAATGTTTGATCCGCCAAGTTTAGATTATTACGATGAGTATATTGAAGTTTTCAATTATGGAAGTGATACTGTTTCTCTGAAAGGATTTAAGTTATCAGTAAATGGCTATATAGACAGTTTGATTTCACCAGGAGAGTTCTATTTACTTTATCCATATCATTATTGTCTTATTTTGGATAAGGGGTACGTAATAGATAGCCTTTCTAATAGATATAAAGATATTATACCTGATACTGCTCTAATTTTAACTATTAATGATAATGCTTTTGGTAAAAATGGATTAAAGAATTCTGAAGGAAATCATATTTGTCTTATGGATAATCAAGGCGATACCGTATCATATATGGTCACAAGCCCGGATCAGGAATCTGGCTACTCTGACGAGAAGATAAATCCTGCTAGTGATAATAGGCCAGAAAATTGGGGTAATTCTATTGTATTTAATGGCACTCCTGGTTTTCAAAATTCAATAGTGATAAAGCATCGTGATTTGAGACTTGATTCTTTGATAGTAGCCTCGGGTAAGTTTCTGAAAAAGGGCGATTCGGTATATGTTCAATATAAAATAGTAAATGCGGGAATAGATACAATTTATGAATATTATGTTAATATTGTCGTTAAAGATGCCTTATTTCATAATGAAATATATCGGCAGCAAAAATTTTACTATCAAAAATTAGTTTGTGGTGAAAGCTTAATTGGCAGAGCAGCTTTTAAGGTTACTGAGAGTGGCAAGCTATTGGTAGAAGCGGTTTTAGTATGTCAGAACGATGAGAGTGAAGAAAATAATTTCTCATCTACAAATATATTTGTTAGTTATCCCCCCAAATGTCTAGTAATCAATGAGGTAATGTATTGTTCAGGAGAAGATATACAGGAATGGATAGAGATTTTCAACCGCTCTATATATTGTGTAAATCTTGAAAATTTTGGTATAAAAGATGCCTCAGGCGACTTTTGTCCTATCTCAGATTCTACATTGGTGGTAAATCCAGGGGATTATATTGTATTAACAAGTGATAGGGGAAAAATAATTCAGAGTTATGGAAAAGATGCGGGAAAAGTTTGGGAGATGGAGAGTTTCCCGATTCTCAATAATACTGGAGATTCTATCGTGATAATTGATTGTTCTGGTTTTATAATTGATTCACTTTATTATACAAAGGACTTTGGTTACGAATCTGGAGTATCAATTGAAAGGAGGAATCCATATGGTTTTACAAATGATATGTCAAACTGGGGATTATCGATTAGTCCAGCGGGGGCAACTCCTGGCATGCGTAATTCAATAATGAGAAAAGAGATAGACCTGGGGATTGATAGCCTGTACGTGTTGAACTCTGATGGTGCAATAGACGTTGGTGATTCATTTAAAATATGTCTGAAAGTAAAAAACTATGGGTTAAAAGAAGTTAATGAATTTGAAATATCAATTGATATGTACAGTTTGATATTTGGAAAATATTTCGACCAGGTAAAAACATATTCTGGAATAATCAAACCTGATAGTTCTATTTGTATAGATTTTATTGGTGGTTTGATACTCAGTGGAATAAATAGAGTGGCAGCGGAGTTATCGGTTAATGGAGATGAGAATGAGGGAAATAATTCAAGTGAAATTTTTGTATATCCACGGTATCTGAGACAATCTATAGTAATCAATGAGATTATGTACGATCCCAATGAAGATGAACCAGAATGGATAGAAATTTATAACCGTTCTCAGGAGATAATTGACATTGCAAAATGGAGGATTAGAGATGGTGGTGGTAATTGGAGGGTCATTACAGATACAACTTTTATATTGAAACCCAATGAGTATATGATTTTAGCAGGAGAAGGAAATTTTATTGGAAATTATCCGAATTTTTCAGGTAAAATTATATGTGTTAAGGATTTTCCGATTCTGAATAATACTTCGGATTCAGTATTTATTTGTGATGGTACGGGTAATGTTATAGATGGAGTTTATTATAAAAATCAATATGGTGGTGGGTATGGGATATCACTTGAAAGAAGGGACCCTAATGCAGATGGTCAGGTAGGTGAAAACTGGGGATCATGCCTGGATTTAAATGGTGCCACACCCGGTAGAGCGAATTCGATATTGAAATTTGAATATGATATCTCTATAAGCGATGCCCATTTTATCGATACTATTGCATCTTTTGGGGAGGAAGTTAATTTTGTTGTTAAACTGAAAAATGTAGGCAGGAAGGAAACTGGATTTTCAAATATAGAAATAAGATATGATAGTAATTTTAATGGAAGTTTTTATGATGATGATATTGTGTGGCAACTAAAAAATATTCCTGGATTGCAACCAGATTCTTCTATAGAATTATCGGGAAAAGTCTTTATCACGGGAAAGGGGTATTGTCACTTTCAGGTAATTGTTAGTATGGTTAATGATAAAAATTTGGAAGATAATTACGCGTATATGAACGTTTATTCAAAGGTAAATAGTAGAGAGATTGTAATTAATGAATTTTTCCCATATCCTGAGGAGGATCAGTGCGAATATATTGAACTATACAATTTATCGGATTTCCCAATTAATCTTAATAAGATGGTTTTGTCAAGCAAGCTAAGGAGATCCGTTATTGAAAATCATTATAAATTGAATCCCGGTGAATGTATTGTTCTTTCTCAGGATAGCTCTATATTTGATGCATTTATTCCTGAGGAAGGCAGGATTATTATCCCGTCGTCATGGATTATCCTGAATAATTATGCGGGTGATATTAAAATATCAGGTATGGATGGTGAGGTCATCGATTATCTGTCTTATAATAAAAATTGGGGAATTTTACCTGGTAAATCCATTGAGAAAAAGTTTCCCGCCTTACCTTCACAGGATAGAGATTCCTGGAGTGTATGTACTGACCCGACCGGAGGTACTCCTGGATATCAGAATAGTATTACACCATACCAGTTTGATGTTTGTATTGATTCACTGAAGATTTTAGCAAACAACAGTAACGGTCACGCTTTCTACTCTGTTAATTTGTGGATTAGAAACATCGGTCTTGAGACATGTAAGGGTATTGTTGCTTCTATTTTTAAAACTGGTATGAATGATTTTTTGCTTATAGAAGAAAAAAGCATAGAAAGTTTAAAGAATGAAGATACCTGTAGAGTTGAATTTTTAATCGATGAGTTAGAATCCGGGATAAATCGATTCATTGCCTCTGTTAGTTGTAGCGAAGATTTAAATGGTCGAAATGATACGATGTCATTTGTAATTAATGTTCCTTATGATAGAAATAGTGTAATACTAACAGAGTTTTTGATAAAAAATGATGATTTAAGTTCTTTTTTTAATCCAGAATTTATTGAAATACACAACATGACAGAAAATGTAATTAATATTAATGGGTGGTCGATATCAGATGAGAATAAGGGGAAAAGATTCTTTATATATGAAGATAAATTTATTTATCCTGACAGCTTTTTTGTAATTTCGTTTGACTCAACAATATTTAACTTTGAATGGTTTAATTCCTCTCAAGTGTTAGTAATGAATGATTATCCAATCTATAATCGTGATGAAGATGAGATAATACTCTACGATCCAGTTGGGAATGTAATAGATTCTTTGAGATATGATAAAAATTGGAATATGATTCCTGGTAAATCTCTGGAGAGGATTTCATTTAATAATGCCAACACCCATTATAACTGGAAACCATCAAAAAGTGAATATGGATGCACGCCTGGGTTAAAGAATAGTATTTCGATGACTGTAAAGATGAAAGAGTTTGGGATTAAAATTTACCCCAATCCCATTACTCCGGATGGCGATGGTACGAATGATGAGGCAGGGATTTATTATAATATACCTTTTGAATCTGCTATTGCCGACGTATATATTTACGATCTGTTCGGTAGGATGATTTCGAATGTTGCAAAGAATCAACTTGTGGAATCGACAGGAGTAATATTCTGGGACGGCTCTTCAATGTACAGCAAAAAGGTAAGGGTTGGAATATATGTTGTTAGATTTAACGCTAAGGATGTGAAAACAGGCCGAAAGGTGGGGTATATTTCCACTGTAGTTGTAGCAGGGAAATTGTAAAATTCATCATTTGCTACCATTTTAAATATTATTTTAAAAAGGTTGATCCTAAAAAGATTATCCTAAGTATGGATTAAAGTAACCATATTTTATTGAAGGAATTTTCTTTTTTATTTCTGCCATTGCTCTTCTTATACCGATTCCTTCAATGTTGTCTATTTTAAGTTTATCAAAGTAATAATCCGGATCTATATTAAGGTTTCTCCACTGAATCATGTCGATTTTAAATTCTTTGATAAGCCTTATTGCTTCATCTACTTCATCCGGCTGGTCGGTAAAACCGGCAATAGTAAAGTAGTTGATAGAGACAAAACCTCCAAGCCTTTTCATTACCTCTATAGATTTTAAAATATCCTCAAAATTATAATCGATTGGTTTAAAATATTTCATATAGTACTTTTCTCTTACAGAATTTAAGGATACACGCATACTATCAAGACCACTTTTTCTTAATTCCTTAACTGTCTCAGGTTTACTTGCATTTGTGTTAAGGTTTATAGTTCCCTTTTTTGTTTTTGCTCTAATTTTTTTGATTGATTCTGCTAATAGGTCTCCATTAAGAAGAGGTTCCCCCTCGCAACCTTGTCCAAAGCTTACGATTGGCAGGGGAGCTGTCTCGATATGGGGGACGACGATTTCCACTATCTCGTCGACAGTAGGTGTGAAGTTCATCCTATTTTGTGTGCATGGAATACAGCTATCTGGTTGGAAGGAGATACATCCAATACATCTTGCGTTGCATTTACGTGATGTTGGAACAGGCATTTCCCATCTATTAAGTAAATAGTTTTGTGCTGCAGGACAGTGATAGGTGAGTGCACAATTTTCAATAAGATGTCTTGCAAGTCGGTTATTTTTATATTCTTTCAAGAATTTTTTGGCATTCTTTTTTATCCAGCGGAGATTGAATTGGGATGGGTCCTGCCTTATATCATTATCGATTCTAATTGCAGGGATAAAGAATCTCCCTTCATACCACCCAATAGCGGAATATGCGAAAAGTGGAAGAACAGGAGCATTTTCAATATTTTCATAACAGGCTAAGTAGGTTATCGTATATGCTGGAGCAGGAAATGCAGCTACTGCCATTATATTTTCACCCTTTTCACTTTCGAGAATTACAACATCACCTGTCCTTTTATTGATTCCTATAGGTAGTCTACCTGGGAGTTCAAATATTTTACTACCATCGGGCAAAGGAATCCATTCATCTTCTGGTATATGTTTTATAAACCTTCCGGAGCTACCAGCAGGGTAAAATTCATTTATATCAATAACATTTCCATTACCATCCGAAACGACTAGTGATGGTAAGACCTTTTCCATAGTTGCAAATTTATGAAAATTTATAATTCAAATGGAATTTTTGTGAAATAATCGGCAAGTGGATTTTGGAGTTTAGAGTTGCCGAAAATATATTTATCAACCTCGTGAGCTATTTTTCGACCTTCAGCGATTGCCCAGACTATTAGACTCTGTCCTCTAACCATATCACCGGCGGCAAATACTCCAGGTATACTTGTCATTCCATTATCGTCAGTTTTTACAGTGCCCCATTTCGTTAGCTCTAATCTAAGCTCATCAATTATATTTTTTGTGGCAGGTCCCGTGAAGCCAAGTGCGAGTATAACCATGTCGGCAGGAAATTCCATCACGGAGTTTGGTACTTCCACAAGGGCCAATTTACCTTTTTCTTGAACTGGTACAACACGGGTAGCTTCAAGTGCTATGACTTCTCCCTTACTGTTGCCAATGAATCTTTTTGTGTTTATTCTAAAGAATTGGATTCCACCCTCTTCTATTGAAATGGGATGTGAAAGTGTCCTTACGTATAATGGCCATGGTTTCTCCTCGGGTCTTGTTTCTGGTGGAGGTGGAAATAGTTCAAATTGAATTACACTTTTAGCTCCTTGCCTTACAGCTGTACTTAAACAATCAGCTCCTGTGTCTCCACCCCCGATGATGATAATATTCTTGTTTTTAGCTGATAGTGCATCGCTTTCTTTTATTTTCCCTGCTACAACCTGATTGGCATAACTCAGGTAGTCGGTGGCATAATAGATACCTTTCAGGTTTTTTCCTTGTATGTCCAAGTCTCTTGGTTTATTAGATCCACACGCAAGGATTACAGCATCAAATTTTTCCAGAATCTCATCGGGTTTAATATCACTTCCAATCTCAATACCACATTTGAATATTACTCCTTCTTCTTCCATTTGACTAATTCTTCTATCAAGAATATGTTTTTCAAGTTTGAAATCTGGAATCCCATATCTTAAGAACCCACCTGGTTTGTCGGTTCTCTCAAAAATAGTTACGTCGTAACCAATTCTTCTAAGTTGTTGAGCAGCGGTAAGTCCAGCAGGTCCAGAACCTATTATTGCAATACTTTTTTCATTTTCTTTACAAGGTTTTTTAGGTTTTATATAACCTCTAGCCCATGCTTTTTCTACAACTGATAGCTCAATCTGTCTGATTGTCACTGATTCATTGTCAAGTCCCAGGACACATGATTTCTCGCATAGTGCAGGACATAAAAGCCCTGTAAATTCGGGAAAATTATTTGTCTGATGTAGCAGATCGATAGCCTCTTTTATCTTCCCTTCTCTAAAAAACTGATTTATTTTTGGAGTGTGGTTTCCCAATGGACAGGCATAGTGGCAAAATGGGACCCCACATGCCATGCATCTTTCGGACTGAAGCCTGACTTTTTCCTCAGGTAGGCGACGGTATATTTCCTTCCAGTCTTTGATCCTTTCCTGTACAGGTCTTAGTGGTAAATCCTCTCGTTTATACAATAAAAAACTAATTTTTTCTTCATTATCCTTAGGCATTAATAATCTCCTTCACATTTTTTAGATCAAACTCTGACACTTGATCGGTTTCTTCTACTATCTTTTTATACTCAAATGGGATAACTCTAAGAAATTTCTCTTTTTCCTGAGGCCAATTTATTAATAGGTGGAGAGCAACTGTACTCTTTGTGTATGCATAATGCTTTGTTAATAAATCTTTAATAATACTTTCGTCTTTTTTGTATTTTAATGGTTCAATTTCCACCATATCGAGGTTACATCTTTTTTTGAAGTCACCCATGAAATCCCATATATAGGCTATTCCACCGCTCATTCCTGCAGCGAAGTTTCTTCCAACTCTTCCTATCACAACGACTATTCCGCCCGTCATATATTCGCATCCATGATCACCGACACCCTCCACAACCGCATAAACACCCGAATTTCTCACACAGAATCTTTCTCCAGCTCTGCCTCTAATAAAAGCTTTACCTGATGTAGCGCCATAAAAGGCAACATTGCCAATGATAAAGTTTTCTTCAGGCCTAAAGTCAGAGTTTTCCGGTGGATATACAATTATTTTTCCACCTGATAAACCTTTGCCTATACAGTCATTTGCATCACCTTCAATGATAAAGGTTATACCTCTTGGAAGAAACGCACCAAAACTTTGCCCCGCTGAACCTGTAAATTTTACTTTTATAGTGTCATCAGGTAATCCTTCTCCTTTGTATAGCGAAACTATTTTTTGACCAAGCATTGCTCCAACAGATAAATCGGTATTTCTTATTTTTTTCTCAATATATGTAGGTTTTCTTTCTTCAATAGCTTGTTTTGTTTCTTTTATCAGTATGTTATCGAGTGCTTTTTCAAGTTGGTGATCCTGATCGCTAATTTTTCTGACAGGATTGTTTTTGTACTTTTCGGGTATTGTGATAATTCTGTCAAGTCTTAAAAGGTTGGCTTTAGGATGGTTTTTTATTTCTCTTATTTTAAGCAAATCACTTCTTCCAACCATTTCATCAAAGGTTCTAAAGCCAAGCTTTGCCATGTATTCTCTTACCTCCTGAGCAACGAACCTCATGAAGTTGACAAGGTACTCAGCTTTGCCCTTATACCTTTTTCGGAGTTCTGGATGCTGAGTTGCTATCCCTACAGGACAGAGATTCAGATGACATTTTCTCATCATTACACATCCCAGTACTATTAGGGCTGCTGTACCGAAACCGAATTCTTCAGCTCCGAGTAGAGCTCCAATTACCACATCCCTACCAGTTTTAATTTGGCCATCCACCTGTAATACTACTTTGTCTCTAAGGTTATTAATAACCAGGGTCTGCTGTGTCTCTGCAAGCCCAAGTTCCCAGGGTATACCAGCGTATTTTATGGAAGTAATTGGACTTGCGCCTGTTCCGCCATCGTGCCCGCTGATAAGTATAACATCTGCCCTTGCTTTGGCAACACCGGCAGCAACTGTTCCTACTCCGGCTTCAGCTGCAAGTTTCACTGAAATTCTTGCATTAGGATTTGCGGATTTTAGATCATGTATTAATTGAGCAAGGTCCTCTATGGAATATATGTCATGGTGTGGAGGAGGACTGATCAGTGTGACCCCTGGGGTTGTATAGCGTACCTTGGCTATCCATGGATATACTTTCTTACCTGGTAGTTCACCACCTTCACCGGGTTTTGCTCCCTGAGCCATTTTAATTTGAATTTCATCGGCGTTGGCAAGATATTCAGCAGTTACACCGAAACGTCCTGAAGCGACCTGTTTTATCCTGCATCTGCGGTTTTTGCCATCTTCAAACAATTTGTATCTTTCAGGATCTTCGCCCCCTTCTCCCGTATTGCTCCATCCACCAATCATATTCATTGCAATTGCCATCGTTTCGTGGGCTTCTTTGCTTATTGAACCAAAAGACATTGCCGATGTCCCGAATCTTTTCAATATGTTCTCGACTGGTTCGACTTCATCAAGGGGTATAGGCTTGCACTTATCGTAATCAAAATCAAAAAGATTTCTTATCAATGGGTATTCAATATTTTCTTCATTTACAAATTTTGAAAATTGTTTGAATAAATTATAATCGCCTCTACGAGTCGATAGTTGTAGCCTAAAAATTGTTTCAGGATTCCAGACGTGATATTCGCCTGTTCTAAACCATTGAAATTGACCACCTATAGGTAGAATGGAAATTCCCTCTCTCAGCTCATCATATGCTTCATTATGGAATTTTACAACGTCCTCATAGATTTCCTTGACGCCGATACCTCCGATTCTTGAGATTGTGTGTTTGAAGTACTTATTAATCAACTCATCACCCAATCCAATTGCCTCGAATATTTGAGCACCGTGATAGCTGGCAACAGTACTAATACCCATTTTAGACATAACTTTTACAACACCCTTGATTGCCGCTTTTATGTAATTTCCAATTGCTTTTTCGAGTGTAAGCTCTGGTGATAATTCTTTCTTATTGTATAAATCTTCTATTGTTTTATATGCAATATACGGGCAGATTGCGCTTGCTCCATATCCTATTAGTAAAGAAAAGTGATGGACCTCTCGAGCATCACCGGATTCGACAATTATAGCGACTTTTGTTCTTAATTTTTTTTCAACAAGGTTATTGTGCAATCCCGCACAAGCAAGAAGAGATGGAATTGGTGTGCGATCTTTATTTATACCTCTATCAGATAGAATTAAAAGATTTACTCCATTTTCGATATCCTTCCTCACTTCTTTGAATATTTCCTGTAATCTTTTTTCCATTCCTTTATATCCAGATTTCTTTTCAAAAGTGATGGAATATACTTTCGATTTAAAATTTCGAGTCCCATTTAATGATTTTAATTCGTCAAGTTCCTCTATTTTAAGAATTGGTCTATCCAGTAAAATCTGTTTACAAGCTTTTTCATCAGGTTCAAGGATATTCGATTCTGGGCCTATAGTCATCTGAACAGTGGTAACCATTTCTTCTCTTATAGGATCGAGTGGTGGGTTAGTTACCTGAGCAAACATCTGCTTGAAGTAGTTGTAAAGCAGTTGGGGTTTCCTTCTCAATACCGCTAATGGAGTATCGTTTCCCATAGAACCAAGATTCCATATCCCTTTATCAACCATAGGTTTGATAATATAAGAGAGGTCTTCCTCTGTATATCCAAAAATTAACTGTTTTTTTAGTAAATCTTTTTCTTCATCTATATCATCATGTGACTTTGAAGCTGGCAATTTACTTATATGGATCAAATTCTTTTTAACCCATTCGCCATATGGTTTCTCTTCTGCCAGTGATAGTTTCGTCTCTTCATCACCTATAATTCTTTCCTGTTCAAAGTCGATAAAGAACATTTTCCCCGGTTCGAGTTTACCTTTATATTTTATCTGCTCCGGGGGTAATTCTATAACTCCAGATTCTGAGGAAACGATAACGTAATTATCCTTTGTAATTATGTATCGCCCTGGTCTTAGACCATTCCTGTCGAGATTTGCTCCAATTACTCGTCCATCAGTAAACGTTACAAAGGCGGGACCATCCCAAGGTTCCATTATACATGAGTGGAATCGATAGAAATTCTTTATTCTTTCATCAAGGAATGAATTATTTTCCCATGCTTCAGGAATTAACATTAACATCGCGTGTTGAGGAGACTTCCCAGTTCTAACCAGAAGTTCAAAAACCATATCCAGAATTGCTGAATCGCTATAACTTTCATAAATAATAGGTTTTAGGATTTCAATTTCTTCATCAGTAAAATATCTGGATTTCATTGTGTGTTCTCGGGCTCTCATCCAGTTTATATTGCCTCGTAGAGTGTTTATCTCGCCATTGTGGGAAAGCATTCTAAAGGGCTGAGATAGTTTCCAGCTTGGAAATGTATTTGTGCTAAACCGAGAATGAAACATGCAAAATCTACTCTCTATATTTTCGCTATTCAGGTCCTCATAAAACTTATCAATCTGGTACGCTATTAGCATACCCTTATACACTATGGTTCGGTATGAGAGGCTAGCAACGTATGTTGAATTGTCTTTTAATCTATTAAGCTCCCTTTCGTATTTTTTTCTAATTAAATATAGTCTCCTTTCGAATTCTGCCTCGTCTTTTATATGTTCTGGTTTTTTTATGATTGCCTGTTCAATATGGGGGCAACTTTCTCTTGCTGTTTTCCCTAGGATTGATTTATTGATTATTACTTCTCTCCAATCAAGTATAATACAACTTTCTTCCTCAGCTATTTTTCTAAATAATTCTTTTGATATGTTTGCCTTTTCTTTACTTGTTGGCAAAAAAAACATACCTATAGCATAGTTCCCAATTGCTGGTAATTCAATGCCTTTCTCTGAAGCGTAAATCCTGAAAAAAGTATCTGGAATCTGGAAAAGTAGCCCAGCTCCGTCCCCGGTTCCTTCTTCATAACCGTATGCGCCTCTATGGTTTAAATTTTTTAAAGATGTTATTGCATCCCTTATAACATGCTTTTTTCTATATCCATGAATATCGGCTATGAATCCTACGCCACACCCATCGTGTTCAAATAAACTGTTATATAGTCCAAACTTTTTTCCCATCATAACCTCTTATAAAAATTTACAATTAGCTTTCCCTCTGCCAGAGGTCTTATAAGTTTGTTAACTGTTTCAGGCCTCTGGCAGGAAACTCTAAATTACTATTATAATTGCTATAATTATGATTGATAAAAGGAAAGAATATTCAGCTTGACAATAGATAGTATTTTTTATATTACAGTTATTTATATATTTCCGTGCTTTCTTTGAAATATTCATAATATAAATGTACTTACTAAAATCAACATAATTGCAAATGTCCAATAATTTTAATTAAAAAATCGTAATAGTCAAGGTTAGTTTTCAGAAATAGTGTCTGATTCAGGCGAATGGTATGCAATGTGGTGAGACATTTTACAATAATCTGTGCTGAAAAAGTCAAGTATTATATTGATCTTACTTACTCCATTCTCTAAGGCTAGTTTACTACCTTTTCACTATGCAAATTTTAATTGTTTTACATAAATCTTATTAATTGTTAATATCTTACTACTACATTTTATCATATCCATTAAAGCCTATTATGAAAGATATTTCTCTTTCAATTCTTTTCTATCAATCTCTCATCTGATATCCTCTAAATATTTCTTATACCCATCAATTCCATTAACTTTCTTAGCTGTATACATTATGGATCAATGGAACAATTTTATACCCCTGACCTTCTATAAGGAATTTAGGGTATGAATTTTGAAATCCTCCCGGAGCTTAAATGGAAATTTGGTTGTCCGCTCATTTTAGGTATTATGGCTTGTGTGTGAATTGGAATGTTAGTATTTTTAAAGAGGAAGAAGTGATTGTAAAGGAAATAAAATATGAGAGGTAAATCCATTCAGCACATTATGGTATCATATCAGCGTAATGAAATCACGGAATATCATATCTATAAAAGAATAGCTAAAAGTAATAGATCTGTAGATAACCGAAAAATTCTATTACAGATTGCAGAATAGGAACGAAAACATTACGAGATATGGAAGGGTTTAACTGGTAAGAATATACCTCCTGATTGGATTAAAGTCTGGTTCTATGTTATGATGGCAAAAACTCTTGGTATTACTTTTTCTTTGAAACTTATGGAGAAGGGTGAGAAATCAGCCCAGGAAAATTACACCGACTTGAAAGATGAGGTTGAAAATATTGAAAGTGTAATAGAAGATGAAGTCAGGCACGAGGAAATGCTACTGGAACTCCTTGATGAGGAGCGACTTCGTTATGTGGGGTCAATTGTTCTGGGGTTAAACGATGCTCTTGTGGAGTTAACTGGGGGATTGGCTGGATTAACTTTAGCTTTAAGAAAACCACCATTAATAGCATTATCAGGTATTATTATCGGTATAGCAGCAGCACTATCTATGGCGGCATCTGAGTATCTCTCTACAAAAGCTGAAAAGAGTGAAAAACATCCTTTAAAATCATCCATATATACAGGGATTGCTTATATATTTACCGTGGTAGCCCTTGTGTTTCCATATTTAATTTTTCACAATCCTCTCATTTCCCTTGCATGTATGCTTATCATTGGAATTGTGATTATTGCAATTTTCAATTATTATATTTCCGTGGCAATGAATAAAAGTTTTAGTCGAGCATTTTTAGAGATGCTGATACTAAGCTTAACCGTTGCAGCTATAAGTTTTGGTATTGGCTATTCTATGAGGATTCTCTTTGGTATAGATGTATAATTTTTACCAATTATCAGTTCTAAATGGTGATGCTGGTAACTCCTCTTTGTTATACAGATTTGCTCCCTCTGGATTATCTGCCCAGGCGTATCTTACAGCTACAGGTTTTTTAACCTTTTCACTCCAGACAACAACTTTATTCTTGCCTATAATTTCAGCCTTTGCGCCTACAAACTTTTTATCTTGCCCTGCAATTGAGAATCCTTGTAGCTCTGTTCCCTTGGCAACAAGTCCACTACCTGCATGTTCGAAATAAAGTATTATTTCACCCCCTTTTTTCTTCATTTTTTTATAGATAGGGCCTGAATAAACAATATCTTTCTCACCATAAGCGATTTTTCTCGCCCAGAGTGCAAGACGTTTGCCGACATCCTTTTTGTTCAAAGGATGAATATCATTCCATTCGCCAATGTCAATTGTAACTGCCATACCTGTATAGGGAAGTTTTAGCGCCATAAGTTGAGCTTCACGTAAGAGTGCCCACCAGCTTTCAGTTGGCTCAGATGAAGGTTGACCATAATTGGGTAGTTGAACAAATAAAAATGGTAGCTTATTATTTCGCCAGTGTTTACGCCAGTCTTTTATCAGTGCAGGGAAAAGTTTTCTGTATTCAATTGCTCTTGAAATATTTGATTCTCCCTGATACCAGATTACGCCTTTAATCTTATACTTCAGAAGAGGTGCAATCATTGCGTTAAAAAGTCCCATTGGTTTCCATTGGATAAATGTTTTTCCCTTCAGCGGTGGCATTTCAGCACCGACTTTATAAAGCCACTTGCCTTTTAAATCGATTGTGTCTCCTTTCACGATTAGCATATATGGTTTATCCGGTACAAAGCCACCTTTTCCTGCGTTATTTATTACTCGTATAACAATTTCGTTTTTGCCCTCTTTTAGTACTCCATCAGGAACTTTATATCTTCTTGGAGGATACTGATATGAGACTGTTCCCACAAATATTCCATTTACAAAGACAGAATCTGCATCAATAATTCTACCTAACAACAACCTTGCAGGTTTTCCTGCTTTGTCGGATGAGATATTAAATGTTTTTCTAAACCATAGCACTCCGTTTAAATTTCCAGCACCCCGATCAGCCCAGTATCCGGGAAGATTAAAAGGTAACCAATCAGTTGTATCGATGTCCAATGAGTACCATGGTTTTTCAGAATTTTTATATCCAAGGTCTTTTTTGTGTAGCTCCCTGTACCAGCTGGAAATTCTTTGTCTGTCTTCTTTCTGTATTTTCTTTATTAAAGTGCTATCTCTGTACTTGTAAGCTTCTTGGAGATAATGAGGAAATTCTTTCAAAGCTTCCTCACTCATCCATGCTTCAGCTGGAGAGCCACCAAGTGATGCATTAATAAGACCAATAGGTATTTTATAAATTTCATAAAGTTCCTTTACGAAGAAGTAAGCAACTGCCGAGAATTTTAAAATTGTTTTGGGTGTAACAATTACCCACTTTCCGGAAGGTAGATCTTTTTGAGGAGCATTAAAATTGTAAACATCAGGAACCTCAAATTGTCGGATATTCGGATTACTTGCGTTTGCTACTTCATCCTCATACAGCGGTTTTGCTCTCTGCATTGTTAATTCCATATTTGATTGACCTGAGCAAAGCCAGACATCACCGATAAAGATGTCCTTTATTGTAATTGTATTTTCTCCTTTTATTATCATCTTATAGGGACCACCTGCTTTTAATTTTGGTAGTTTTATATCCCAGTTACCCTTCTTATCCGATATAGTAGCGTAGGTTTTACCCATGAACTCAATTTCAACATGTTCCTTTGGGGATGCCCACCCCCAAATTGTAAGTTCTGTTTCCCTTTGCAGTACCATCCCGTCACTGATAAGCTTTGGTAGCTTTATTTTGGCAGCAACCGATACCGTTAACATGATTATAATGATAAATAATAAGGAAGTCCTTGCGCTTTCTTTCATTTTTAATCCTCCAGATTGAATAGCAAATTAAACAACTTTAAAAATATTCATATTGAAAGACAAAATCCAAGCAATTTATTAAAAGTATTTCTCAAACAGCTTTTAGTTATCCTTAATTATTCTAGTAATTGACTAGAATTTTTTTAATAAATTGATAATTAATACATTTGGTAGAGATATGGCTTATATCGAGATTTCTTTCCAGGACGATTCACAATCATATAAAGTGCTTAATCAGAGTACAAACTAATAGTTTTGAGCAGTATTAATTATTCATTACCTTTAGAATATGGATTTGAAGCTACATTGTTTAAATTCACCTTGAGAATTACAAAAACAATTTTATCCCTCTTATAAATTATTTATATTGGAAAAAAATGATAATTGAAATAAAAGTAGGAGATATTTTTCAGGTATCTGCTAATGTCTTATCCTAAGGATTTATTCACTATTCATTTTAATAATATTAACAGTAAATAGTGAAGTTAAAATAGCTTAAATGATATAATTTTGGTCTCGCATGAAAATAATATGGACTAAATGATAAAAAATAAAATTTATTGTAAAATTTATTCATTATTTTTTAATTATGTTAAGTTAGATTAGTGTAAAACAGAAGGGTGATTATGAGATCGTCATTATTTAAAACAATTTTTGTGGAATTCTTAATGATCACTTTTTTATTCTCACTCTTGCGGGGTCAGTTTAATCGTGGCGTAAATCTTACCATGTGGTTTCAAGCGGGAAGTCCCAGAGAAATTCAGTTTAATAAATTTACAAAGGAAGATATCGAGAATATTAAATCCCTTGATTGTGATGTAATAAGACTGCCTATTAATCTCCATGCAATGACAACTGGAGCTCCTGACTATACTATTGACCCACTTTTCTGGTTTTTCTTAGATAGTGTTATTGTTTGGGCAGAGGAGCTTAATATTAATTTGATCCTTGATAATCACAGCTTTGATCCATCGGAAAACACGTCAGTAAAAATTGGGGAGGTTTTAAAACCAGTTTGGAGACAGATAGCAGAGAGGTATAAGGACAGATCAGAACTGATCTATTACGAAATTTTAAATGAGCCACATGGTATTGATAAGGATACATGGAATAATATTCAGGGTGAGGTTATTGAGGAGATAAGAAAAATTGATACCAGCCACACGATAGTGGTGACGGGTACTGATTGGGGAGGTATTGATGGATTAAAAAATGTGCAGATTTATGAAGATAAAAATTTAATCTATAGTTTTCATTTTTATGAGCCTTTTCTTTTTACCCATCAGGGAGCTAATTGGGTAGATCCATCTATGGATCAAATCGTGAGGATACCCTTTCCATATAACGCTGATGAAATGCCCAAATTGCCATCAAAATATGAGGGTACTTGGATAGAAGAAAAATATAATTCATACCCCAGCCAGGGCAATGAAAACTGGATTAAAAATAGGCTAATGGAAGTTGTGAATTTTAGAGATTCAAAGAATATAAAGGTTTTTTGTGGCGAGTTCGGTGTTTATATGAAAAATAGTGAGAATGAAGACAGGGTAAAGTGGTATAAAGTGGTTAGAGAATTTTTTGAAGACCATAAAATTCCCTGGACAATGTGGGATTACAAAGGTGGGTTTGGATTATTTGAGAAGGGAAGTAATGAACTGTTCGAATATGATTTAAATGTGCCACTGCTTAAAGCACTCAAACTTAATGTACCTGAACAAAAAGAGTTTAAAATTGTGCCTGATAGTGTTGGTTTTAATATCTATGACGATTATCCTGGCAAGATGATTGAAATGGCCGGCTGGAATGAAGGCTATCTTGACTTATATAACAGTGATGCTGCTATCGGAAATTTTTGCATTTACTGGACTAATGCAAAACGATATAATTCTATTGCTTTTAATTTCTTGATTGATAAAGATTTAACGTATTTGTTAGAAAATAATTATTTCTTAGTAATGTATATTAAAGGTAACAGTCCCAATACAGAAATTGATATAAGATTTGTAGATACTAAGGAAAGTGATGAGGATCATCCATGGAGAAAAAAGTACACTATTGATGATAATGTGGTTAGTTGGGATGGTACATGGCAAAATATAGCTATATCTCTGAGTGATTTTGTAGATGGTGGTTCATGGGATAATGGTAAGTGGTATGAACCTGTTCCTGGTGCTTTTGATTGGGGAAAAGTGGATTTGTTTGAAATAGTAGCTGAGCATCGCAATTTAGATGATGCTGAATTATGGTTTGATGGGATCGCGATTAAAAATGAGTTTTCAATTCGTGATGAACCTGCCAGCATACCAGAGAGAATTGTCCTGTATCAAAATTTCCCAAATCCTTTTAATGATAGAACCATCATTAAATTCTACCTTCCTAAATATCTAAATGTCAATGTGGAGATATACGATCTGATGGGTAGGAAAATTGCCCAGATTTTTGAGGGATATTATGGTAAAGGATTATATGAGTTAAGCTGGGATGCGAAAAGTAGTGATGGTAAGGCGATATCAACTGGTTTTTATATTTGTCGAATAAAATGTGAAGATAAAATTTATGATTCGATAAATATGATATATATGAAATAACAGTGCTTTTCGATAAAATTTCAAAAGTCTTATATTATTAAAGACAACAAGTTTACCGATTGTAATTTTTTACTAAATTGAGTAAAATTAGTGGTTTCTTAAGAAATGAGAAAGGGAGGTACAGAATGAGAATAGGTATATTGACAGGTGGTGGTGATGTCCCGGGGTTGAACCCAGCGATTCGTGCGATTACATTAAGAGCTATTAGGGAAGGATATGAGGTTATTGGAATTAGAAGAGGTTGGGCTGGATTAGTTGAGATGGTCAGGGATAAGGATTATGATAATTCAAATAATTTTCAGAGGCTGACGGAAGATGTTGTTAACAGAGTTGGTAGAACAGGTGGGACTTTCTTACACACATCGAGAACTAATCCCAGCAAGGTGCCCGCAGATGCAGTTCCTGAACATTTAAAAGATAGATTTAATGGAGAGGTTAATGACTTAACAGAAGAGGTATTGAAAAATCTCGAATGGCTGGGTCTGGACTATCTAATTCCAATTGGTGGCGATGATACACTGAGTTATGGTGTAAGATTGCATAAAGAGGGTTTTAAAGTTGTGGCTATGCCAAAGACAATGGATAATGACGTCCCGGGTACTGATTATTGTATTGGTTTTAGCACATGTGTTACAAGAACACTTTCTCTAACTCATAGCTTGAGAACATCGGCAGGAAGCCATGAAAGGATATTGGTAATAGAAGTATTCGGTAGGTATGCAGGATTTACTGCTTTATTACCTACTATGGCAGGTGCAGCGAACAGGTGTGTAATACCTGAGTATAAGTTTAATATCGAGAAGTTGACGGAGCTTTTAATTGAGGATAGGTTAACCAATCCCAGCAGATATTCTGTAGTGCTGGTCTCTGAAGGTGCTATGTTCGAAGGTGGGGAGATGGTTTTTATGAGTGAAGAGGCTGATATGTTCGGACATAAAAAACTTGGTGGTATTGGTGATGTTATAGCTGATAGAATAAAGAAATTGTCCGCTAGGTATAATAATGGGAAAAAGATAAATGTTATCAGTCAGAAACTGGGATATCTAGTTAGATGTGGAGATCCTGATGCCATAGATTCTATTGTACCGATGGCATATGGGAACATTGCATTTGACTTGATTACCAGAGGGGTTTCGGGTAGACTTGTAGGTGTAAGACAGGGTAAATATACTGACGTTCCGCTGGATATTGTTACAAGTAAAAAGAAAGCGGTTGATGTTGAAAAATATTATAATACCGAAAGGTTAAGACCTAAATATATCGGTTTTGAAGGTAATCCAATGTTGATAATATCTGATGAGGATTGATATAATGGTTAAGATTATAATAAAAGTAAAAAATATAGTATGTTTAGCATTTAATTGAATCTTTAAGAAGGAAAGGGCGAGTATTATACTCGCCCTTTGTTTATTGTATTATAAAAAGAAATGGAGAGTTAGTCATGAAAAAAAATATGCAGAGTATGGATGGAAATACCGCTGCGGCTCATGTTGCATATGCTTTAACAGAGGTCGCGGCGATTTATCCCATTACGCCGTCTTCCCCAATGGGGGAACTTGTTGATGAATGGTCTGCAAAAGGATTGAAGAATATATTTGAGCAAACTGTAAAAGTTGTTGAAATGCAGAGCGAAGCCGGAGCTGCTGGAGCTGTTCATGGTTCATTGGCAGCGGGATCATTGACTACAACATTTACCGCTTCCCAGGGACTTTTGCTGATGATACCTAATATGTTCAAAATAGCAGGAGAATTGTTACCTGGTGTTTTTCATGTTTCTGCAAGGGTTGTCGCTACTCAAGCTCTTTCTATCTTTGGTGATCATTCTGATGTAATGGCTGCGAGAGCAACGGGCTTTTGTATGCTGGCTTCAGGTTCTGTTCAGGAGGTTATGGACTTAGCATTGGTTGCACATCTTTCGGCAATCAAATCAAGTTTACCTTTTCTCCATTTTTTTGACGGTTTTAGAACAAGTCACGAGATACAAAAAATAGATGTGATAGATTATGATACTATTAAAGGGCTTGTAGATGAAGAGGCGATTGAGAAATTTAGACAGAGATCGCTTAATCCAGAACATCCACAGCTACGCGGCACTGCTCAGAATCCCGACATTTTCTTTCAGGTTAGTGAAGCAGCCAATAAATATTATGATGCGGTTCCATCTATTGTTGAGAATGTAATGACACAGGTAGGGAAGGTAACAGGCAGAAAATACCATCTATTTGACTATGTCGGAGTGCCTGATGCGGAAAGAGTTATCGTAATGATGGGTTCTGGTGCAGAAACGGCTCATGAGGTTGTGGATTATCTAACCTCAAAAGGAGAAAAAGTAGGATTGATAAAGGTCAGACTATATCGCCCATTTTCTGCTGAGCATTTTCTAAAAGTTTTACCTAAAACAGCAAAAAGAATTGCAGTGCTTGATAGGACAAAGGAGTCAAACGCCTATGCCGAACCGCTATATGAAGATGTATGTACTGTTTTACAGAATGCAAAAGAGGACAGAATAGTAGTGGGTGGTAGATATGGCGTCGGTCAGAAAGAGTTTAATCCATCTATGGTAAAAGCGGTTTTCAATAATTTGAAACTACCTGAACCTAAGAATCATTTTACCATTGGAATAGAAGATGATGTTACTTTCAGATCTTTGCCTATCACTGAAAAGCTTGATACGGTTCCAGAGGGTACAGTTCAGTGTGTGCTATGGGGATTTGGTTCAGATGGTACGGTTGGTGCTTCCAAGAATGCCATTAAAATTATTGGTGATAATACTGATATGTATGCACAGGGATATTTCGCCTATGATTCAAGAAAATCAGGCGGATTAACTATATCCTATTTAAGGTTTGGTAAGAAACCGATTAAATCTACCTATACAGTTACTTCCGCTGATTATATAGCATGTCATAAGGCGAGCTATGTCAATAAATACGATATGATTGACAATTTGAAGGAAGGCGGGGTTTTTGTTCTGAATGCACCTTGGTCCGATGAAGAGTTAGAAATTCATTTATCGAATAAATTAAAGAAGAAGATAGCTGAGAAGAAGGCAAAGTTTTATATAGTAGATGCAGTCAGTATTGCGAAGGAGCTGGGACTCGGCGAAAGAATTAACATGATAATGTTAACCGCGTTTTTCAAATTGTCGAAGGTTTTACCTGAAGAAGAGGCGATAAAATATTTGAAGGATGCTATAAAAAAGACGTACGGCACTAAAGGTGAGCATATAGTTAAAATGAACTGGAATGCTGTTGACAGGGCAAGAGATGCGATACGGGAAGTAAAATATCCAGAGGATTGGATAAATCTTGAAGAAGAAGAAGAAGAAAAAACAGAGGAAAGTTTACCGGAATTTGTTAGAAAGATATTGATACCGATGAATGCTCAAAAAGGGGATACTTTACCAGTGAGTGTTTTTACTCCAGGCGGTCTCTTTCCTACCGCTACCACTAAATATGAAAAACGTGGAATTGCTATTGAAGTGCCTGAATGGATAAAAGAGAACTGCATACAATGTAATCAATGTGCTTTTGTTTGTCCTCATGCTGTCATTAGACCTGTATTGGTAACACCAGAAGAAAAGGAGAAGGCACCCGAGATTTTTGAAACTATACCTGCTATTGGAAAGGAGCTTCAGGGTTATGAATTTAGAATACAACTCTCTGTACTGGATTGCACTGGATGTGGAAATTGCGTTGATGTATGTCCAGCAAAAGAGAAAGCACTGGTTATGAAGCCAATAGAGACACAAATGAATCAGGTGGAAAACTGGAAATATCTTGAAATTATCCCTAATAGGGGAAATCTGGTAAAGAAGACGACGCTAAAAGGTAGCCAATTTCAGCAGCCTCTATTTGAGTTTTCAGGAGCTTGTGCTGGATGTGGTGAGACTCCTTATATAAAAGTAGCCACACAGCTTTTTGGCGATCGTATGATTATTGCAAATGCTACCGGTTGCTCATCTATTTATGGTGGCAGTGCACCAGTATGTCCATATGCAGTTAATGAAAAGGGATACGGTCCAGCCTGGGCGAACTCTTTATTTGAGGACAATGCTGAATTCGGATTTGGAATAGCGCTTGGGATATTGCAAAGAAGAGAAAGATTAGCACAAATAGTTGAAGAAGCGATAAAGCAAACTAATGGAGAGCTAAAGGATATATTACAACAATGGTTTGGAAATAGAAATGATGGCGAGAAATCTAAAGAGCTTGGGGAAAAGATTAAGGAAATATTGGGAAAAGAGAAATCAGGGAATAAACTACTGGGAAAAATCTGGGAAATGAGAGATTTACTGGTGAAGAAATCTATCTGGATTATAGGTGGTGATGGATGGGCATACGATATAGGTTATGGTGGACTTGACCATGTATTGGCAATGGGTTTGGACGTAAATATTCTGGTACTCGATACCGAAGTGTATTCAAACACTGGTGGTCAATCGTCAAAAGCGACTCCTCTCGGTTCTACCGCAAAATTTGCATTTTCTGGTAAAAAGACAGCAAAGAAGGACCTTGGTTTAATGGCAATGGCATACAGGAATGTATATGTTGCTTCAGTAGCAATGGGTGCTAATATGAATCAATACTTAAAGGCGATTCAGGAGGCGGAAGCATATCCAGGTCCATCTCTGATTATAGCCTATTCTCCATGTATTAATCATGGTATTTACGAAGGTATGTTGTCGCAAAGAGAAGAAAAACTTGCAGTTGAATGCGGGTACTGGCCACTGTATAGATACAATCCTAGGAGAAGGGAGGAAGGTAAGAACCCCTTTATTCTTGAATACAAAGAGCCAAATGGTAAGTTAAGGGAATTTTTGAAAAGAGAAGTGAGGTATGCAGCACTTTATAGAACTTTTCCAGAGGAAGCCGAAAGACTCCATTCACTTCTTGAAAAAGAAGTTATAGAAAGATATAATTTTTATAAAAAAATTGCTGAAGAAGGTTTATTGTAAGGTTAACAGTTATAAGAAAATAGTTAGAAGGAGGAGGGTGGATTTTTTATCCCCCTCCTTTTGTTTTATAAATGAATGGTAAAGTATATATAGGTACTTCCGGATGGTCATATAGACACTGGATAGGTAGGTTTTATCCCGTTGAAATAAAAACAAAAGAATGGTTGAATCATTACTCACGATTTTTTAATACAGTTGAAATAAACTCCTCATTTTACCATCTTATATCGGAGAAGACCTATGCTAAATGGTATGATACCGTTCCTGAGAAATTTCAGTTTGCAGTAAAAATGTCAAGATTCGTTACACATGTTAAAAGACTCGGCGATGTTTCCGAACCGTTAGATAACTTTTTAAAGGGAGTATTAAGACTTAAAGAAAAGCTTGGGATTATACTGGTGCAGCTTCCCCCTTCTATGAAATTTGATGTTAAAAGGATAGAGAATTTTATACAAATTCTTTATGATAAAAAGGTGCTTCCAACAATACGTGTATCGTTCGAAGTTAGAAATCAAACATTTTTGTGTGATAGATTTTATGATATACTTAGAAAAAATAAAATTGCATTGTGTTTTAGTGATTGGCCTGGCGTGGAAGTTGATAATCCTGTTATAGCAGATTATATTTATATTAGACGGCACGGACCGAAAAGTTTATACGCTTCTAATTATACTGATGATGATTTAAAGAAAGACTTGGAAATGATGAGAGATGTGCTAAATAAAGGAATGGATTCATATATTTATTTTAATAATGATGCTTATGCCTTTGCTGTTGACTGTTGTTTCAGAATCAAGGAAATGTTGAAATAAATCTGTCATTTATATTACTTATATTACATGTAATATATTATTACAATATTATTGAGTAATCGTTTCTGTCCTTTTAAGCTAAAATTTTCAATAATTGATATTAGTTACTAAGTCAAGATAACAAGTTGAGATTAAGATGAAATTTTTATTGAATATAACATATCGTTTACAATGGTATTGATATACATTATTCTTCTGGCTGAAGAAGTAGGTATACGTTCAAATCCATAATTACCTAAACTAACTGTTTCATTAATGCTATATGGAAATTTGAGATATTAGAGTAAATAAAATAAAAGCCTCACTATTGAGGCTTTTTGTAGCGGTGCAGGGACTCGAACCCCGGACACGCGGATTATGATTCCGCTGCTCTAACCAGCTGAGCTACACCGCCATTGTAAATAAACACCGAAATTTAATAATACTTTTTTTCTGAAACAATAGATTAGCTTTGAAATAGGTTTTAATTATTTTATGATTGATTTTTCAATAATTTCGTATGTCATTTTTTAAATAAAGTTGTATTGTAACTATTTTTATTATGGGTTAAATTCAGATCGTTAATTAGACGGGGTGTAGCGCAGCTTGGATAGCGCGCTTGGTTCGGGACCAAGAGGTCGCCGGTTCAAATCCGGCCACCCCGACAGCAATTATTTATTAAGCATACTTATTAATATAAGATTTTTATGAATTTTTCGTCATGGAGAGTATTTCCTATTTCATCTGTTAAATCTATAACAGCAGAATGCATCGCTATATGTTACCCATATTTCCACAAAAAGCTATTTGTTAGATCCCGGATATAACTTTTAATCTCTTATCTAGAGATTTTAATTGTAGAGTTAGCTTTTTTACTAATCGGCTGACTAATAGAACCTTCTTACTTTTACAAGAGATCCGATAAAGAATAGTGTCATTCCCGGTAGTAGAAAGATAGCTCCATAAATTGTCTCACCAATTACCAAATAGCCTGACCCGATGAATATGAAAAATCCACCAAAAAGTAGAGAAAATATTTTAATGAATTTTCTTTGTACTCTAGTCAGACGCATAGATCCATCAACTAGTGTATCCTTTAAAGATTATAATAATATTACCTCACTTTGTCAAGACACATCCCGTCAGAATATTGATTATTTTTCATAAAAATTTGATTTAAATCACGAATAAATAGGATAAAATTTCCCCATTTGCTAAGTTTTAATTTACAAGTCAAAAAATTACTCATTGATATAATAACAACATAAGTTTAATTTTATTAGAGATTTAGATTTACTGCTGAAAGAATTGTATAGGGGTAGAAATGGAAAAAGAAGCGGAAATACTAAATTCAGTTTTAGAAGGTACAGTTGTTAATGATTTATTATCTGATATTGGACGGTCACTATTCTTTCCGAAAGGAATTGTATATCAAACGGAACAGGCAAAGTTGCATGCAAACTTTTTAAATGCAACTGTTGGTATGGCTAAGGAAAATGGTAAACCTATTCACCTTAGATTAATAGACGAAATGATAGGGGATATCAGTCCCGATGAGATATACTCCTATGCTCCCAGCGCTGGAGTTGAGGAGTTAAGAGAATTATGGCTGGAGCAATTGTTATTGAAAAATCCGCGATTAAAAAATGGTATAACGAGCAAACCGATGGTTACAGGTGGTGTAACAAATGGTTTATCCATTATTGCTGATTTGTTCACTGATAATGGGGATGCACTGTTATTGCCTGAATTATACTGGGGTAATTATAAATTGATTTTTTCTATAAAAAATGGTTGTAGTATTCTGACCTATAACACATTTAATGATAAAGGCGAATATAACATAGATGGTCTTGATGAACTTATTAAAAAGTGTAATAAAGACAAATTGATGATTTTGTTTAATTTTCCTCATAATCCAACTGGCTATTCACCATATTCTCATGAGATTAATGGATTTAAAGAGATTATTTTGAGACATGCTGATAGCGGTAAAAAAATTTTGCTGATTTTTGATGATTCATATTTTGGATTTTTTTATGAAGATGACGTTTATAAGCATTCACTTTTCAATGAATTTTTTGATATTCATGAAAATGTCCTTTCTATAAAGCTTGATGGAGCTACAAAAGAAGATTTTGCATGGGGTTTCAGAATAGCTTTTATTACTTATGGTGGAAAAGGATTAAAGAAAGAGCATTATGAAGCACTGGAATTGAAAACAAAAGGAATGATCAGAGCTACAATTTCAAATGCCAATAGGCTTGCACAAACTTTGTTAATTCGAGCATACGAGAATAACAACTATTTCGAAGAAAAAAGAGAAAAATTTGAGTTACTTAAGTCACGTTTTAATGAGGTTAAAAGGCAACTTGAAGGAAGGAACAGTAAATATTTAACACCGCTTCCCTTTAACTCTGGTTATTTTTTATGTTTTGAAGTGAGAGATTCAGCAGAACGATTGAGGGAATATTTACTAATGAAGAAAGGCATAGGTATGATTTCTATTGCTGACAGATATTTGCGTGTTTCCTATGCGAGCGTTGATCTGGAAAATATTAAAGTTCTTATTGACGAAATATACAGAGCTTGTGAGGAGCTATTTTCCTAAATATTGAATTTTTTAAAAAATTTTCTCATTTTTGTTTTTGATGTATAACAAAAAGCTAATACCAATTTTACTATTTATAATCTCCTATTTTTCAATTTTTTCTAATAGCTGTGAGAAGCTACAGAAACCTCTCAGGGAAAGGTGGAAAACTCCCTGTGAAATATCACAGTTCAAAGAGACACCGCGTTATGATGAGACAATACTATTCTGTAAGAGATTAGGCAGGGTGTCCAAATTTGTAAAGTACAGGAGCTTTGGAAAATCGTCTCAGGGCAGAGAGTTACCGCTTTTGATTGTAGATTTCGATAAGCGCTTTTCACCAAATTTGCAGAAAAGAACGGGGAAACCAGTTATTCTTATTCAAGCTTGTATTCATGCAGGAGAACCTGATGGCAAAGACGCCGGTCTAATGTTTTTAAGAGATGTCATTATATTTGGAAAGTATAAGGAACTGGTCAAAGACGTTACTTTATTATTCATACCAATTTTTAATGTAGATGGTCATGAACGATTTGGTAAGTATAATCGTATAAATCAGAACGGACCAATTGAGACTGGCTGGCGAACTACCGCTCAGAATTTCAATCTCAATAGGGATTTTTTAAAAGCAGATGCTCCAGAAATGAAAGCATGGCTGAAGCTATTTAGGGAATGGTTACCGGATTTTCTTGTTGACATACATGTAACAGATGGTGCTGATTATCAATATGTTGTTACTTATGGTTTAGAAATCAGGGATGTATTGGATGAACCTCTAAGAGTTTGGAGTAATAATATTTTTCTACCCCAATTTATATCGAAGATGCGAAAATCGGGTTATGAAATTTTTCCATATATTCATCCAAGGAGATGGAATGATGTTGAAAGCGGTCTTATCATTGGTGTCCCATCACCAAGATATTCAAATGGATATGGGATAGTACAAAATAGAATTTTCTTACTTATTGAAAACCATATGCTTAAAGATTATAAGCAGAGAGTGTTAGCAACATACGAGACGATTAGGAATATTGTAGAAATTGTTAGTAGTGAGAGATATTCTTTAAAGGAATCCGTGTCACAATCTGATAAAATGACATCAAACATGGAAACAGGAAGTGCATTCTATCTTAATTATAGAGTCGATTTTAGCGATTCGTCCAGAGTTAAGTTTCTGGGAAAAAAGTATCGGCATGAATATAGCGATATTTCTGGATCTGAATACATTATATGGGAGGATGAACCAGATACATTTGATGTTTTTCTTTTTAGTAAAATTTTTCCTGCTGATTCCGTTATGGTACCATATGCCTATATTATTCCACCGGAATGGAGTGATATAACAACCATATTAATCCTCCATGGTGTTAATGTCAAGTATTTAAATAGAGATTTAAGGTTGCCTGTTCATACATATAAATTTTTTGATTTTTCATGGGATTCTGAATCCTACGAGGGGCATCATCGGGTTAAATTTTCTCTTATGGATACCGTTGTTGAGAGGACTTTTCCTAAAGGCAGCGTTCTAGTATTGATGAACCAGAGAGTGAATAAAGTTATATTGCACGCACTTGAACCGAAAGCACCAGATTCATTCTTGCGATGGGGATTTTTTAATGTAATTTTTGAAAGAAAAGAGTATGCAGAAATGTATGTGCTTGAAAAGCTGGCAAGGGAAATGATTACGTCAAATTCATCTATATATAATGAGTTCCTAAAAAGATTGAAAATTGATGCAGAATTTAGAGACAATCCTCGTGAAAGGCTTCATTTTTTCTATAAGAGGTCGCCTTATTGGGACAAAAATTATTGTATGTATCCAGTTGGTAGAGTATTTAAACCGTTTGGTTTATAATATGAATATAATCAAAATTAGTTTAGTAACTTTTAATTAGTTTTAAAGGGGAGGTTATCATGAGGCTTGCTCAATATATTCAGATTTTTTTGATAGTAACGTTTTTTGTATTTAATACCTCCTGTGGCGAAGGTAAAAGAGATAAAAAAAGTGAAGGGAAGGAGGATGAAATGAGCTTTGTTTTGAAAAGTTCATCATTTAAAAATGGTGAGAGGATACCCGTCAAGCATACCTGCGAGGGGGAGGATATTTCTCCTCAGCTAACATGGGAAGGTGTTCCGCAAGGTACTAAAAGTTTTGCTTTAATTTGTGATGATCCTGATGCTCCTATGGGAACTTGGGTACACTGGGTGGTTTATAATATCCCGGATTCCGTTAATAGTCTTCCTGAAGGTGTAGAAAAGGCGGATACTGTTTTTGGATATATATATCAGGGTAGAAATAGCTTTGGTCGAATTGGATATGGTGGTCCTTGCCCTCCAAGAGGACCGGCCCACAGATATTTTTTCAAACTGTATGCTCTTGACTTTGTACCAGCATTGAAAGCCGGTGCTACCAAGGAGCAGGTCCTGAATGCCATAAGTGGGCATATATTGGGTACGGCTGAATTGATGGGTATCTATAGTCGTTAATAATTTTTTTCAAAGTAAATATTTTTATGTGCTATTATTTTTAAGTGAGGTATATTACACTTGCTAATTATGATTTTTTTGGGAAGTGGGTTAATTAAATGTATAGAGTTAAAATAACAACGGTCATTATGGTTACTATATTTTTAATTAATTATTGTGGTGATAAAAATTTACAGGAATTTGATATAACAAAACTGGGCTGGTTTGATGATTTTGGATATAGTAGGGAGAATTTGTTTCCGCTATATATGAGCTCTGGCAGTAAATATCCTCAGGTTGAGATCAGTATAGGTGGAAGAAAAGTGAAGTTATTGATTGATTTTTTATTTAATGACATTATTATTAATGAGAGGCTGATTAAGAGTAGTGAGTTTGAAGCTCAGAGAATTTACACAAAAATATTTTTATCAAAAGAGATGATGTTTGAAGAAGGTTATTTACATGATGTGGAAATTTTTGGGGTAAACTATCCATTGTTGTACATTCTTCTATTAAAAAAAAGTGATATGAAACTAAATTCAGATGGTATAATTGGAAAAAGATTTTTTACCGATAAAATAGTAACTCTTGATTTTAAGAATGGTATTATAGGTATAAAAGATAATGTTAATGGTATGAATATTCAAACGTTGCAGGACTCCGGATACAGGATCGTTAGATTTGTATTTGATAGGTCTGCACATACGGAATTGGTAAATGCACTAAAGATTAAGGGGAAAATTAGGGATAAAGAAATTTATTTGACCTTTAGCACTCTCTTTGATGAAAGTTTAATAAGTCCTGAGCTCGTAAATCTATTAACAGGCAGGATATACACAAAGTATAGGTTTGTTATTGACACTCTAACTATAGATGGATTAATCCTTTCTAAAGAAGATTTAATCGTAAATGATAAGGTGATGGATTTGAGTTACACAACCGAAGATTTAATACACATTTGTCTTGGATGTGATGTATTAAAGGACAAAGTTGCTACAATTTCTCTTTCAGACTCTTTGTTAATTATAAAATAATAACTTTATATTAATCGCCTAAGTTTCCCAGTATGAAACCTAATATAAGTGCTATAAAAATGAAAATAATCCATAACCATACAGGTATAGTTTGTTTTACGCTTATAGCTTTACTTTCAACATCTTCTGCCTTCATTGGTTTATCGAGCCACTCCTTGACAGCATTTAATATTTCCTCCATATCAAGTGGTTTCTGAAATGTTCTCCTCGCACCTAATTTCCTCCCTACTTCGAGCAATTTTTCAGTGGAACCTTCGTAAGTTGCTCCAGACATTGCAAATATAATTGTTTCAGGGAACTCTTTTTTTAATTCTTTGATTGTCTCAAAACCATCTTTTATGGGCATAAGTATATCTATAATTACCAGCTTTGGTCTGTGCTTTCTTTGCTGAGTTATACATTCTCTTCCATCTGCGGCTTCAAATACGGTATAACCTTCATCTTCAAGAGTTTTTCGTAGGATTCTTCTTATGCCTGGCTCATCATCGACTATTAATATTTTTGACATTCTCTTTCTCCTACAATTTTCCCCTAGTAAGATATGAAAATTATACTAAAAAATAAATAGTATGGCATTTTTTATGCATATGTTAGTGTCTTATTAACATTTTTTAGAATCATAATAGGTTTTAATGTTTCATTATATATCTAATCTGCCATATTATTAATTTATTTTAGGAAAGAAATTATTATATTAGGAATAGTTTTGAAAAGAAAGGAGGAGAAATGGAAAAATCTGAAAAAATAATTGATGATTCAGCAATAGTTGAGCAAAAGTATGAATCCATAGCAAGGCTAATTTCAGGTGTTGCCCATGATTTCAATAATATAATTTCAATTATTATGGGCAATGCCCAGATGTGTTTGTACAAATTGGATAAAAAAGATGTGAATGCTCAAAGTTTAAGGGATTATTTAAATCCCATAATGAATGCTTGTGAGCGAGCATCCAAAATAATAAAGCAGTTGTTGGTCACAACAAAGAGGGATGAAGTTGAGTTTAAAATAGTTAATATGAATACACTTTTAAGAAATTTGATGAAACTAATCAAAGAGTTAATTGGCGAAAATATTGAAATTGTAAGTCAATTTACAGATGAGACTTGGTATATTCTGGGTAATGAAGCCAATCTGGAGCAGGTATTTCTTAATCTTACAATTAATGCGAAGGACGCAATGCCAGATGGTGGAAAAATATTTATAAAGACGGAAAATGTTGAAATTGATGAAGATATTGCGGAAAAAATAGGTGCAATTTATGCACCAAAGGTAGAACCGGGAAAGTATATTAAAATTACTTTTAAAGATACCGGTACTGGAATCCCAGAGGATATTATGGAGAAAATATTTGAACCATATTTTTCCACTAAACCTAAGGGCATTGGCACAGGGTTAGGGCTTGCTGTCGTCCATGGTATCGTAGATAAGCACCATGGGTATATCAGTGTCGAAAGTGAAAAAGGCAAAGGAACGAGCTTTTATATATATTTCCCAGTGATTACTGATGTACGTGAGCAGAAGCTTATTAAAGACACAAAAGATTTTATTGAACAATATCAAGGTAATGGAGAATTCATTCTTTATCTTGAGGATGAGGATGAATTAAGGAATATTGTATCTAAAATTTTATCAAGCAACGGTTATAGAGTAATTTCGTGTAAATACAGAAAAGATGCGGAGAAGATTGTAGGGGAACATGATGATAAAATTTCGCTTTTCTTCGCTGATATTGTGCTAATAGATGGTAGTGGTTTTGATATGGCTGAATGGTTGCGAAAAAACTATTCACGTATTAAAATTTTATTGACAAGTGGATATTCTGAGAGTATTATAAATCTGAAAAAGATAATTGCAAGAAAGTTTAAGTTTATACCAAAGCCGTATTCGATTATTGAGCTTCTCAAGGAGATTAAAGAAACCATAGAAAAGAAAGATTGAATAAAAATTCAGAGAATTTTATAGAAGATTTAAAGAAGAAAATAATTTCAACATTAATACATAATTCAAGCGATAAAGAGAGGATAATTCAATCAAGATTCTTTAAAGCTGGTGATAATATCAAATTAATTGGTGTAAAAGGTCCTGTGATTGTTAAGGTATGCGGGAATGCCTTGGATAGTGTTTCATTATCAAAAAAGGATATACTTTATTTATCTAAGGAGTTATTAAAGGAGAAGATTCATGAGTATAAGGTAGCTGGAATTTCTGTCCTCAAATTAAAAAGAGAATTGCTTGACTTAAATGATATTGAATATATAAAAGAGCTGTTTTTAAAAAATTACTTCAATAACTGGGCTTTAATTGATACCATTTCTCTTGGAGTTATAGGATATTTAATTAGTAAAGAAAAAAGTTTGGTTGATAAGGTTACCAGCTGGAGGAAGTATGATAATATCTATATAAAAAGAGCATCGATTGTATCGTTGATAAAATTAATAAAATACGTTGAAGTTGATTATATTTTCAATCACTGCCAATATTTTTTCTCGATTCAACATGATTTGATAACAAAAGCAAACGGCTGGTTATTAAGGGAAGTTGGTAAGTTAGATATGCTGGCTTTAAAAAAATTTTTAATAAGCAATATACAATCGATCCCGCGTACAACATTGCGATATGCAATAGAAAAATTTCCAGAACAGGAAAGAAAGGATATTTTATCCATACCTTACAGGTGAAAGTAATAGTAATTAAGATGTTGAAAAATTAAATTTACTGGTTTTTTCGAGGACTTTCCCATGGATATATATAATTGGATCATTATACCTTTTCTAATTTTTATGGCACGTATATGTGACGTTTCAATTGGTACAATGAGGATTATTTTTATCGCCAGAGGCAAGCGTTTATTTCCCCCTTTATTGGGATTTATAGAGGTGAGTATATGGCTTCTGGCAATCTCCCAAGTAATGCAGCATTTAAATAATATTGTCTGCTTCCTCGCATATGGAGCAGGTTTTGCTACAGGAAATTTTGTAGGAATGATGATTGAAGAGAAACTGGCAGTTGGAATGCAGGCTATCAGTATGATTACCAATAAGACGGTTGATCTTGTTGCTATGGCATTGAGGGATGAAGGATATGGAGTTACAGTTACAAGGGCTTACGGGGCAAAAGGTGAAGTTAATGTATTACTTGTAATAGTACCAAGGAGGGAAGTACAAAAGGTTATTAATATTGCAAGAAGTATTGAGCCGAATGTTTTTATCTCCGTTCAAGATATTAGGGAGGTGAGAGCAGGATTTTTTCCACAAAGAAGCAGACAAATGAGATGGCGAAAAGTGTTCAAAAAGAGGTAGGTGGTGGAAAAAAAAGATAAAATCAGGCAGGTAATTCTGGCGTTTGGCATCGGTTTGATATTGATAGGTATTGATTTATTGATAAAGTTTATAGCGAACAGCGGTCTTGAATATAATATTTTAAAGGATACATTTTTACCTTTTTTAAAACTATATTTAACACATAATGAGGGTTATCATTATATATTTGGTCGGATACCAAACAATAGACTGTGGTCAATTGGAGGGCTGATTTTTATTACCATTATTCTTGGTTTTATGGTCAGAAGTCTTATTAAAGACAATCTATCGAAATGGGATAGGATGTTTTATTTAACTCTTATCACCCTTGTTGTGGGTGCTACTGGGAATGTATGGGAGATAATTTTCACAGGTAAAGCAACGGATTATTTTATTTTTAAACCTTTTCCATGGCCAAGCAATTTATGCGATCAGTATATTAATGCAATACAGTTTATAATGCTACCTCTTTTCATAATCAGAACATTGGTACTGCAAAGGAGGAAACCTCCAAAATCTCCTATGAAAATAGAAAAATAATTATTATGTTAACCAAGTTTTTAAAATAAGAGGTATTATCATGAGAAGGTTTAGCGTTTACTTAATTTTTTTATTATTAGTTATTTTTTCCTGTTCAAAAAAAGAGGTATTCAGATTGAGAAAAGGTACTCCAGCATATCAATTAGCTGATGAGCTGGCTAAAAAATTACCACTTGTAGATCCTGAGAAAGATAATATAGTTGCGGAAACTAAGGATTTTGCAGTATCTGCAGGAGAAGTAATCAACACGATATATCATACATATGGTAGAAATGCGTTTCAATTGATTCAATTTGATCAGGGAAGAATTCTGGATATAATGAAGGTCTATGCTGAGGCAACGGTAGAAAAGAAGTTATTACTCAGGGAAGCCGGTAGAAAGGGGATTTCTGTTGATTCTACGGAAGTAGATAGTATAATACAGATTCAATATAGCAGAGCGGGTGGAGAAGATGCTTTTTTAAATATTATTACAAATCAGGGATTTACTATTGATGAGGTTAAGTCTGATATCTCCGATAATTTAAAGATCAACAAACTGATTATGATGATAGTTGATACTATAAGTGTTTCAAATGAAGAATTGATTGAAGAATATGATAAAGATAGGACTGCTACAGTAAGACACATTTTATTATCAACACAGGGTATGTCTGATTCTCAAAAGGTTGCTGTTTATAAAAAAATGGAAGAGATAAGAGAAAAGGCAGTCACGGGGGAGGATTTTGCTGAGCTTGCAAAGCAATATTCTGAGGATCCAGGGTCTAAGGACCGAGGAGGGCTTTATGAGAATTTTGAAAGGGGTAAAATGGTTAAGGAATTTGAAGACCAGGCCTTTAATACACCGATAGGCGAAATCAGTCCCATTTTTGAAACAAGATATGGATTTCATATTTTGAAGGTTATTAATAGAAAAAAAGAATCCAAACCTTTTGATCAGGTAAAAGATGAACTAGAGAGTCAAATTCGAAATAGGAAAGAAAATGATGTAATTTCTAGTTACATTGAAAAATTGAAGAAGGAAGCTGGATTTAAACTCCTCATTTAAAATATATTGAATAGCTTTAAAATAATTGCCTTTTGAACATGCATTCTGTTTTCAGCCTCGTCATATACAACAGAGTGTGGACCATCTATTACATCGTCCGTGATTTCTTCACCACGATGTGCAGGTAAGCAGTGCATAACTATTACATCTTTTTTAGCATTTTTGACTAAGCATTCATTAACCTGAAATCCTCTAAAATTTTTAATCTTTTCTTCTCTTAAGGATTCCTGCCCCATACTTACCCAGACATCGGTATAGATTACATCTGCCTCTTTGACTCCAGTTAATGGATCATGTTCTATGTTTATTGTACTTATTCCTGATTTTATTGCATTATTTAAAATATTGTCTTCTGGCAGGCAATTTTTGGGAGTTACTATTGTGAGATCAAGTGGGATACGGGAGGCTATATTCACCCAGGAATTTGCAACATTATTGCTGCCATCCCCAACGAATGCAATTTTCAAGTTCTGGTATGTACCTTTATGTTCAAAAATAGTAAAAAGATCTGACATAACTTGGCAGGGGTGAGTAAGGTCAGTAAGACCGTTTATCACTGGAACAGATGCGTATTTTGCCAGTTCTTCGATATGCCTGTGTTCAAATAACCGTGCCATAATAATATCATTATATCTTGAAATTACTTTTGCAATATCCTTGATAGCTTCTCTTTTACCGATACCGATATCGGTGGGTGCAAGATAAAGTGCGTGACCTCCCAGTTGATACATACCCGTTTCAAAGGATATCCTTGTTCTTGCAGAAGGTTTTGCAAAGATCATCGCCATCGTTTTATTTTTTAGAGGTTTGTATTCTTTACCTTCTTTTTGATATTTTTTTAGCATTTCTGCCATTTTAAATGTTTCTGTTATCTCATCGGAGCTAAAATCAGTTATCATGAGAAAATCTCTTTTCATTCATGGCTCCTTACTTTATAATATGTATTTACTCAGGTCTCTATCTTTAACCAGATCAGCTAATTTTTCTTTGACGAACTTTCTTGTTATTTTAATTTTTTTAATTTCGGAATTGGGGACTTCAAATAATATATCCTCTAATAGCGTGGTTAAAATAGTATGCAGCCTTCTTGCTCCAATGTTTTCAAGTTTTTCGTTTACTTCACAGGCAAGCTCAGCAATTTCCTCTATGGCTCCATCATCGAATTCTATCTGTACTCCTTCTGTTTCTAATAGTGCTTTATACTGTTTTATAAGTGCGTTTTTTGGGTTTTTTAAAATTTTAACAAATTCTTCTTTTCCAAGGTTGTCCATTTCAACTCTTATAGGAAATCTTCCCTGTAGCTCCGGAATTAAATCAGAAGGTTTGCTCATATGAAAGGCTCCGGCTGCAATGAATAGTATATGATCGGTTTTTACGGGACCGTATTTAGTCTGCACTGTACATCCTTCAATTATAGGTAGTATGTCACGTTGTACTCCTTCTCGTGATACATCAGGTCCGCTTCTACCTTCTCCTCCTCGTGCTGCTATTTTATCTATCTCATCGATGAATACTATTCCAGAATTTTCAACTCTTCTTATAGCTTCTTTTATAACAGCATCCATGTCAATTAATTTCTGGGCTTCTTCCTGTGCAAAGATTCTGCGCGCCTCTTCAACAGTGACTTTCTGAACCTTTTTTCTTTTTGGGAAGGCACTCTCAAGAAGTTCACTCAAGTTCAGTCCCATTTCTTCAATTCCTGCTGGTCCAAACACCTGCATAACAGGTACTGCCGTCTGCTGAGTTGTTATCTCAATAACTCTTTGCTCAAGCTCACCATTATTTAACATCTCTTTTAGTTTTTCTCTGGTTTTACGATATTGTACGTCTTCGTCTATCTGGAAATCGGTTGTAGCTGTTTTTCTGCGAGGTAGGAGAATATCAAGAATTCTTTCGTTTGCCATTCTTTCAGCCTGTTCTCGAACTTCTTCCATTCTCTCAGCTTTTACCATATTTACGGCTATATTGGTCAGGTCTCTTATTATCGATTCCACATCTCTTCCGACGTAGCCCACTTCTGTATATTTTGAAGCTTCCACTTTTATAAAAGGGGCATGAGCAAGGTTAGCAAGACGGCGTGCTATTTCTGTTTTCCCCACTCCTGTAGGACCAATTAGAATGATATTGTTTGGAAGTATGTCCTCTTTAATATCTCCTTCTACGCGTTGTCTTCTCCACCTGTTTCTTAAGGCAATAGCAACAGCCTTTTTTGCTTTATCCTGACCTATTATGTATTGGTCAAGCTCATTAACAATTTCTTGTGGTGTTAACTCTTTTCTGTTCATTTTTATAGTTCCAGTATTGTAAACTTATTGTTTGTAAATACACATATTTCACTGGCTATTTTTAAAGATTCTTCTACGATTTCCTTGGCACTTAAATCAGTATATTTCATTAAAGCTTTTGCTGCTGCTGAAGCATATGGACCTCCTGAACCTATTGCTATGATGTTATCATCAGGTTCTATCACATCGCCGGTGCCTGAAATTATTAACATTTTCTCTTTATCCATTACAATTAATAAAGCCTCTAACCTTCTTAAGTATTTGTCTGTCCGCCACAGTTTGGCTAATTCAACGGCAGCTCTTTGAATATTTCCCTTGAATTCTTCAAGTTTACCCTCAAACTTTTCGAAAAGTGCAAAAGCATCGGCTGATGCACCAGCAAAACCAACAATTACCCTACCCCCATAGATTTTTCTAACCTTGCTGGCATTACTTTTCATGACTGTATTTCCGAATGTGACCTGTCCATCACTTCCAATAGCGACATTTTCGCCTTTTTTAACACCGACTATAGTTGTTGAATATATTTTCATTTTATTAACCTCAGTTTTCATTTAATCGATTCTAATAAATTTAAGAGTTCATTGTCTGTTGAAAGGATAATTGTAGTAGTTGTATCAAATATCGTTTTATAGGTTTCCAAGGTTCTAAGGAATTCATAAAAGGACCTTGTATCTTGATTCCTATCATAAGCGCTGGCATAGATTTTGACCGCTTCAGCATCAGCCTGACCTCTAATTTCCTGCGCTTTCCTGTATGCGCCGGATAAAATTTCCTTTGTTTTTTGAGCTTGCTTACCAAGGATACGCTGTTTTTCACCCTGTCCAATAGCTCTGTATTTTTCAGCTATTCTTTTCTGTTCTGAAATCATTCTTTCAAATACCTTTTCCTGTACTTTCGGATTATAGTCAATCCTTTTAAACTTTAAATCTACCACCTCTATACCAAAATTTAGTTCTTTGAGTTTCCTTGTAATGTTATACAGAATAATTCTGGCTATTTCTTCCCTCGCACCGGGGATTAAGGATTCTCTTTCTGAGGAAGAGTCTGACTGGGACAATATGTCCTGCTCAATTTCAGGTATGGACATTGGTCTATTGGAATTCCTAACTATTTCCTGCAGAGCCCTATTGGCTATTTCATCTCTTATGGTACCATCAAGTATGTCATCAAGCCTTGATTGGGCAACAGCTTCATTCCTCACGCTTTTATAAAATGAAAGCGGATCTGTGATTTTCCATCGAGCAAATGTATCAATTTTTATAAATTTGTTGTCTTTCGTTGGTACTTCTTGAGGTTCACCATCCCATTCCAGTAATCGCTTATCGAATATAATTACCTTTTGTACGAACGGTATCTTGAAATGTATACCAGCTTTTTGAACAGCTCCGCCAATAGGTTTCCCAAATTGAGTAATTATTGCCTGTTGAGTTTCATTTAAGATAAAAATTGATTGGGTGATTAAAACTATTAAAATCGCGAGTATGATCAATGTCAATATTGCTTTTCCTTTCATTTTCCAATCCCCTTATTCTGAAGATTTAAAAAGGGTAAAAAACTTCTAATATCTTTGTCTACAATATAGAGATTTTTTGTCTTACTGAAGATCTCTTCAATAGTTTCGAGATAAAGTCTCTTTTTTGTTACATCTTTTGCTCTGGAATATTCATTGTAAATTAAATTAAAGAGAGCGGCATCTCCTCTGGCTCTATTTATTCTATTTATTTTATAACCCTCTGCCTCCTGAATGATTCTGTCAGCCTCACCCTCGATCCTGTATATTTCTCTATTGTAAACCTGCATTGCCTCATTAATCATTCTTTCCTGCTCCTGCTTTGCTCTGTTAACTTCGTTGAATGAGTCCCTGACAGGGTCGGGAGGATGTACATCTTTTAACTGCACGAGCTGGACATCTACACCCACATCATAGAGATCAAATGTTTTTTGCATGTAATCTCTTACTAGATTGGCAATTTCTATCCTGTCTGATTGAAGAACTTCATGAAAGGATCTGTCTCCTACTACTAATCTCATTGCTGCTTCAGATACATCTCTTATACTTTCACTTACATTTCTGACTTTAAATAGAAATTTATATGCGTCTTTAATCTTATATTGAACAACCCACTTTACATCGGCAATGTTCAAATCGCCAGTTAGCATCCAAGACTCTTCAGTAAATGTTTCTTCAGCATATCTTGTCTTTACGCCCGGTCTTAGTGTTCGAAATCCAAATTCTTCTTTATATTGGTAATCTACTTTCACTGTATATACTTTATCTATACCCCATGGCAATTTCAGGTGTAGCCCGGGATAAGTTATCTTCTGAAATTTTCCAAATCTTAGAACTACTCCAACTTCGTTTGCATCAACCGTATAGAATGACATTATAATTGTAACACCTGCAATTAAAATAATTAGTATTAAAATTGTTATATAAAAATACCCCGCAGGTATTTCATATTCTTCTTTGCCAACTTTTACTTTCCTCCAAGACATATTTTATCTCCTCCTTATAGGGTTTTTCTTAGCCTTGCCACGGGGATATTCATCTGTTCCCTGTATTTTGCAACTGTTCTTCTAGCCACTGGGAAACCTGCTTCTTTTAAAAGTTTAGATAACATCTCATCGCTATAAGGGTTATGTTTATCTTCATTGTCAATTAGTTCTTTCAGTTTTTCCTTAACCTGTTTTGTTGATATCTCTGTCCCGTTCTCAGAAACTATTCCTTCACTGAAGAAATATTTCAACTCGTAAACACCAGTGTCAAGCTGGACATATTTTCCGTTTGTAACTCTACTGATTGTGGAGATGTCCATACCCACATCTTCCGCAATATCTTTTAATACCATTGGTTTTAGTGGCTTTGTATTGTCTTCAAAAAAATCTCTCTGTCTGTTTATAATTGCTTTCATAACTTTTATCATTGTAACACGTCTTTGTTGTATAGCCTGTATAAACCACTTGGCTGATTCAATTTTTTTCTTTATATAATTTCTGGCTTCATGGTTCAATTTTTTCTTATCAAATAGCATTTGCATATAGCGAGAATTAATTCGTAATTCTGGAATATTTGTATCGTTAACTTCAACTACAAAGTCTCCTCCCATTTTGTATACAATAAGATCAGGAACAATATAAGAATTTTCCCCCGTAGAAAATGATGCACCTGGTTTTGGATTTAATTTTTGAATAACTTTTATAGCTTCTTCGAGAGTTTCTTTGTTCCAACTAAGGCTTTTTAAAATTTTATCAAAGCGTTTGTTAGCAAAATCATCGAAATGGTCTCTAATTATCGTAATAGCATTTTTGACTGCAGGTCTTTTTGGGGACTCTTCAAGTTGAGCTAACAGGCATTCCTGAAGATTTCGAGCTCCGAGACCGGGTGGATCAAGATGTTGAATTTTCCTTAATACATTTAATGCAAATTCTAGATTTACCCCCTTTGCATAAGCAATATTTTCAATAGGGATTGTGAGATATCCCTTATCATCAATATTCCATATAATTTCATTTGCTATTTCATACTCTTTATCATCTAGATGTAGTAGTTTTACTTGGTCGATTAAGTGGTCAATGAGGGTTCTTGGTGAGGGTTGAACTCGCTTGATTTCTTCTTTACTATTGTATACTACCTCACGAATTTTGTAGTCATCATTATCAGGGAGCATATCTTCAATATCGAAATCATCTATTTTTTCCTCTTCTCCCTCCTTTTTCTGTTTGAGAGTTTCATCTAAAATTTCTTCAGTTTGCTGAGTTTCTTGTTCTACTTCCTCAAGTACCGGATTTTGTTCAAGCTCCTGGTTTACCCTTGCCTCCAGAGCAAGTATATTGAGTTGAAGGATTGTAGATTGTAAAATCTGCTGTGGTGCTAATCTTAATTCCTGCGAAAGTTTTTGTACCTGGTGTTGATTAATTCCTGGCATATCTTAATCCAATTTAAATCTATCCCCAAGGTATAATTTTTTAGCTTCTTCATCATTGGCTAAATAGTCTGAGTTTCCGGATTTGAGTATTCTTCCTTCGAACATTAAGTATGCTCTATCTGTTATAGATAACGTTTCCCTTACATTGTGATCTGTAATCAATACTCCGATCCCCTTTTGTTTCAAGCCTTTCACAATTTCTTGGATATCCTGTACAGCGATTGGATCGACGCCAAGGAAAGGTTCATCGAGTAATATAAAATCAGGATCAGTTGCAAGGGCTCGGGATATTTCAACCCTTCTCCTTTCTCCGCCGGATAGAGTGTTGGCTTTTTGTTTACGGAGATGAATAATTCCAAGTTCATTTAATAGCTTTTCCAGCTTTAGTTCCTGTTCTTTTTTTGTCAGATTCATCATTTGTAGAACAAGTAATATATTTTCTTCTACCGTTAATTTACGAAAAATAGATGGTTCCTGGGATAAATATCCGATTCCAAGGCGTGCCCTTTTATACATTGGGTAATTGGTAAGATCTACATCATCTAGATAAACTTTTCCATCGTTTGGTTTTATCATGCCTGTAAACATGTGGAAGGTAGTCGACTTACCGGCTCCATTGGGTCCTAACAGTCCCACAATCTCCCCCTTTTTGACATTTATGGATACACCATTTACCACTTTTCTTTTGCTATAGATTTTGGCCAGATTTTCACCACGTAAAACTTTTTCATCCATCTATTCGGCTTTAATTTCCTTCTCTATTGATCCTTTTGGTTCTTTGATAACCCATTCTGTCAAATCAGTATTGGATTCAAAGCCTTTTCCTCTTAGTGTATCGCTTTCGGTAACAAGTATAATGTCATCATTTGAAATGATTTTTTCAATCTTATTATCCCATTTCAGATGGTTGGTAAATAAAGTTATCCCTGTATCAGAAATAACAACTACATTCCCAAAAGCGATCATGTCGTTTGTTTTTTCATTTATTTCCGCGCTATCAGACTCCAAGTAGGATGTATGATTCCCGTATTTGTCGAAAAAGTCGACAGCAACACCCTGATTGAGTATAATTATTTTCCTGTCATCATATTTTATAAGGTGTCCAGCAGAAACGTCAGCTCTTTTTACATCATCTTTCATAATTGTGATTCGGGCGTTCCAACTTTCCTGCCCGACAAATTGGAGGCTGTCCACAAGATGCTTATCATTTCTATCTCTTATACATGATAAAAAAATAAATGTAATCAGTGTATAGGTTATAATTATTTTCCCATTTTTCATATACTTATGCCATATCTTAATATATCATGAATGTGGATAATTCCTATTGGGAGCCCTTTCTTTTCTTTCTCATATACAAATAAGTTTGTAATTGCGTGTGTCTCCATAACCTGTAATGCTTCTAATGCAAGTGCAGATGAAGTTGTCCATTTAGGATTGGTTGTCATTATTTCTTTTGTTTTACAATTGAGAAAATCATTTGTCCTTTCCAGTCCACGCCTTAGATCACCGTCAGTTATAACACCAACAAGTTCATCATGTTCATCATATACACCGACTATACCCAGACCTTTAAAAGTCATGACAAAGAGGGCTTCTTTCATTGTTTTTTCAGTTGATATTAGAGGTATTTCTTCTCCTGTGTGCATTAAGTCGGATACAGTTGTTAAAAGCCTCTTTCCTATTGAACCTCCCGGGTGAAGTTCTCCAAGCTCTTTTTTATTTAGCCCTCTTTTTACCATTAGAGCGATTGCAAGGGCATCCCCAAGTGCATTGGTAACAATGCTGCTAACTGTTGGAACTATTCCGTGGGGACAAGCTTCCTCTTTAACATAAGTACTAATAACTACATTGCATTTTTTGGTAAGTATTGAATTTTCTTTCCCAATAAACCCAATTATTGGTACACCTATTTTTTTTACATACGGTATTAAGTCAAGAAGTTCCTCAGTTTCACCACTGTTTGAAACAATAATCATTACGTCGTTTTTAGTTAAAACTCCAATATCACCATGACTTGCCTCACCAGCGTGCATAAATAGGCTCGGAGTTCCAGTACTCGATAGGGTTGCTGCTATTTTTCTTCCAATTATGCCGGATTTACCAAGACCTGATACCACTACTTTTCCACTGCTATTGCTTATTATCTCTACGGCTTTTGTAAAATTATCATCGATTCGTGGTATCGCATTCTTTATAGCTTCTGATTCTTTCTCTAACACTTCAATAGCTTTTTCTAAGTAATTGTTTTTCATTTTTATTCCCTGTATGGGGCGTGTGTAACTTTTTCAAAAGATTTTTCAAATAACCCCTTTGCATTGAGTAATAGCTCAATGACTTCCCTTAATGCTCCCTCACCACCATTTTTCCTAGTGATATAGACCGCTAATTTTTTTACCTCGTCATTGGCATTGTTTACGGCTATAGGTATACCTACTTTTCTTAAAACTGGTATGTCTATTATATCATCGCCAATATATACTATTTCATCATCAGAAACCTTAAATTTTTCCTTAATTTTCTGGTATTCCTCTATTTTTGCATGACCACTCTGGTATAAGTTATCCAATAGACCTAATTCTTCTGCTCTTGCAACTGTTGCTTTGGAATATCTACCGGAAAGAAAAACAAGTGGAATTGAGGCTGCTTTCAGTAATGCAATGCCAGCACCATCAAATACATTAAATTTTTTTAATTCTAGGTCATTGCTACCTATGTATAAGTAACCATCTGTCAGAACACCATCGACATCGGTAATAATTATTTTAACCTTTTTAAGCTTATCCATCAGTTCGTCTTTATTCACTGTTATCACTCCTTACTATTTGATATATCTGTATGAGTTTTTGTATTAGAGAAGTAAGTTCACTAAAGGGTATTTGAGAGTCCTTGTCACTTAATGCTTTTTCTACATTATCATGGGTTTCAAAAAAAAGTCCATCACATCCAGCAGCAACAGATGCCTTTGCCAGGGTCGGGATAAATTCCCTATTTCCTCCTGTTTTTTCTCCACCTCTGACCTGAACACTGTGGGTTGCATCAAATATAACAGGATAATTAGTCTTTTTCATTATTTTAATTGATCTAAAATCTACAACAAGGTCTCTATAACCAAAACATGTACCACGCTCTGTTAAAAGTATCCTATTATTCCCGGTTGATTCTATTTTTCTAATTATATGAACTACATCATGGGGTGATATAAATTGACCTTTTTTTATATTTATAGGTTTGCCGGTCTTTGCAGCGGATAGGATTAGATCTGTCTGCCTGCATAGAAAAGCTGGAATTTGTAATATATCTACAACTTTAGCTACTATTTCAGGTTGATCGGGAGTGTGAACGTCGGTTAGTACTAGTATATCGAGTTCTTTTTTGACTTCTTCCAGAACTTTTAATCCCTCCTCAAGGCCAGGGCCTCTGAATGAGTTTATAGATGTTCTATTTGCTTTATCAAAAGAGGTTTTGAAAATGAATGGGAAATCGAGTTTTATTGAAAGTTCTTTCAATTTTTTTGCCATGTTAAGAGTGTGGTCCCTTGATTCTATGACACATGGACCGAGAATAAATACTGGTTTTGATGTATTCCCAATTTCAATGTTTCCTACTCGAACGGTTTTCTTCATTTTTTCGATTCCCTATACTTTATTGCTGCCTCTACAAATCCTTTGAATAATGGATGTGGCTTTCCAATGCGTGATTTGAACTCAGGGTGAAATTGACATGCGATAAACCATGGATGGTTTTCCAGTTCTATCAATTCCACAAGATTCATCTCTTTATTTATGCCGGCAACCATAAGTCCATGTTGTTTAAATATGTCCAAATATTTATTATTTACTTCATAACGGTGTCGATGTCTTTCCGAAATAATTTTTTTACCGTATAATTTATAAACCTTTGTATTTTTGTTTAGCGCGGCGGAATAGGCTCCAAGTCTCATAGTTCCGCCTTTTTCCAGGATTCTTTTTTGTTCTTCCATAAGATCAATTACCGGATAAGGGGTATCTTCATCGAATTCTGTGCTGTTTGCTCCTTCAAGTTTACATACATTTCTTGCAAACTCAATCACTGCACATTGGAGTCCAAGGCAGATGCCGAAAAATGGGATATTATTTTCTCTAACGTACTGAATAGCTTTTATTTTCCCTTCTATACCTCTTTCGCCGAAACCGCCAGGGACAAGCAAGCCATCAATATTCTTAAGATGATTGCTGACATTTTCAACATTTTCAAGGTCTTCCGATTCTATCCAGTGTAGATTTATTCTACAGTTATTTGCCACTCCTGCGTGGGTAAAGGATTCGATGATTGATTTATAAGCATCATGTAGTTTTGTATACTTACCACATATGCAAATATCTACTTCCTTTGCCGGCTTTTTAATTTTTTTTACAAATTCTACTAATTCCATTAGATTTGATTTCTCCGAAGGAAGGGACAGATTTTTAAGAATAAGATCACCGAGTTTTTGTTTTTCAAACATCAAAGGTATTTCATAGATAGTTTTTACATCAAGTGCGTCAATTACAGCTTCTTCAGAGACATTGCAGAAAAGAGCTATTTTGGACTTTAATTCATTGGATAATGGAAATTTTGTTCGACATAAAAGGATGTCGGGCTGAATTCCTATTTCTCGTAGTTTCATAACGCTGTGTTGCGTGGGTTTGGTTTTTATTTCACCACTTGATTCAATATATGGGACAAGTGTAAGATGAATGTATAGATGGTTGCTATTTCCAATTTCAAGACCAAATTGTCTTATCGCCTCTAAGAATGGCAGGCTTTCGATATCTCCTACTGTGCCTCCAATTTCAGTAATGATAACGTCGTATTTTTTATTTTGTGATAGAGCTATTATCCTGCGTTTTATTTCATCGGTTATATGGGGAATGACCTGAATAGTTGCTCCCAAATAATCGCCTCTTCTTTCCCTTTTTATAACTTCATAATACACCTGACCCGTAGTAGTATTATTTTCACGCTTCATATCAAGGTCAATGAAACGTTCGTAATGCCCGAGGTCAAGATCTGTTTCTGCTCCATCGTCAAGAACATATACTTCACCATGTTGATAAGGGCTCATTGTTCCTGGATCAACATTAATGTATGGATCAAATTTCTGTATATTGACTTTTAGCCCCTTTGATTTTAATATGTAACCGATTGAAGCACAGGCTATTCCTTTCCCAAGGCCGGATATTACACCACCAGTAATAAAAATATATTTTGTGTTCTTATCGGGATTCATAAGACTCTACAATTTTTTCTGCCAATAAAAAATCTTCAATTGTATCTATTCCTAGACTGTCTTTATCTGTTTTTATAATCCTTATTTTATATCCATTTTCGATAATTTTTAACTGCTCCAGTTTTTCCATTTGTTCAAGCAAAGAATCTTTTAGTGAATCATAATGTAGAATAAAGTCCTTTTTGTATACATATAATCCTATATGGACAAGAGCGGGGTGTTCATCGAAAATAATGTCGTTGTCTCTTATATAAGGTATATTTTGTCTGGAGAAATAGATAGCGTGTCCATTGTGATCGATTATAACCTTTACTACATTTGGATTTATGAGCTCGCTTTTCTTTATGCCTTTTCTTGCCGGTGTTGAAACAACAGCTTTTTCATCTTTAGAAAGGGTATCAATGCATTCATCTATCAGTGTGGGCGAAATGAATGGTTCATCCCCCTGTATATTTACAATATAATCAAATTGGTTAAAGTTTTCTTTTTTTACAAGATATACTACTCTTTCGGTACCTGAAATAATATTTTGTGGAGTAAGATAAGCCTCACCCCCTATGGATTTTATCTCCTCTAGTATTCTTTCATCATCAGTTGCTACTACTAGTCTATCTATAAGGTTACTCTTTTTTGCATTTTCATATGTACGAGTGATTAAAGTTTTACCACAAATTTCTCTGAGCAATTTGCCAGGTAATCTTTTGGAATTAAATCTGGCAGGGATGATACCTAATACACTCATGTTTTTCTTTAGTTTTTCTTAATAACTCCGGGAACTTTAAAAAAGCTACCCTCTTTTTCTGGCGCATTTTGTAATACCTCTTTTATATCAAGCGATTTTTTTACCTTATCTTCGCGAAACACGTTTACAACATTTTGTACGTGGGATACCGGCTCAACGTTTGTAGTATCCAGTTCGTTTAATTGTTCCATGTAATCAAGAATTTTTGACAACTGTGTTGCATACAATTCGACTTCTTCTTCCGTTAGGGTAATTCTTGCTAGATCGGCTATTTTTTTTACCAATTCTTTATCTACTTTCTCAGACATAATCTCCCCTGCTTTCAGTCAATTTTTGTGCCATTCAATTTAACTATTTTGCTTTTCTAAAACAAGAGAGCTTAATTAATATATATATATATATAACTTCTATATCTGTTATTAGCAGATTTGGTGGTTTAATTAATTTTCATTATTTTACAATGCCGGTCTGTTCACATGAAGGGGAAGGGAGATGGATATAAAAGCCTATGCATATGGTTTACCAAGATTGGGAGAGAAAAGGGAGTATAAAAAATTAATAGAGGGATACTGGAAAGGGAAAATCGATGAGAAGTCTTTGCGGGAGGGAATTGAAAGTTTACAAAGATACATGATTGATAATTATAAAAAGTATGTGGATATGTATCCCGTTGGTGAGATAACTTATTATGATAATATGCTCGATATGGCGATAATTGTTGGTTTGTATGATGTACAGAATTTACAGGATTATTATGACCTGTGTAGAGGGAAAAGAGCATTAAAGCTTACCAAATGGTTTGATACAAATTACCATTATCTCGCTCCTGATTTTTCAGGAAAAGATGTTAAAGAACTCGAACTAAAATGGAATAAACCATCTTTTTATAAAAGTAAATTTCCAGATGGCATACCATACCTAATTGGGCCATATACTTTTTTAAAATTATCCAGAGGAGTAGATAATAATTTTGAAGAACTTTTGAACAAAATTGGTGAAATCTATACAAAGATATGCTGTAATTTTGAAATTGTTCATATTGAAGAGCCTTCGTTTGTTACAGACATAAAAAAGTGCGAAATCAAAACCATAGAAGATTTATATAAAAAAATAGCAGAAAGTGGAGTGAAAATAAATCTTATAACATACTATGATAGTATAGACTTTTTGAAGGATTTTTATGACTTACCTGTTAAATCGTTTGGAATTGATTTAATAAATGGTAAGGAAAATTTAATTACAATTGAAAAATACGGATTCCCTGATGATAAGATTTTGATAGCAGGAGTTGTCAATGGTAGAAATATATGGCGTACTGATTTAGAAAGAACATTGAGGTTAATTGAAGATATCTCAAAGCGGGTAAAAAATATATGGATTTCAAATGCTGGACCATTGTATCATTTACCGATTACGATAAAAAATGAAAATTTCCCAGAAAATATTAAAAAGTCATTGTCTTTTGCCAATGAGAGGCTTGAGGAATTAAAGGTTTTGAAGTTGTTGCTCAGTTCAGAGAAGGTAAATGAGGATATCATAAAAGATTATGAAAGAAAAAATTTGGAATATATTTATTTTGATGAAAGAAGCATGCCAAAGGTGGAAAAAAGAAAACATGTTCATTTAGATCTACCGCTTTTTCCAACAACCACCATAGGTAGTTTTCCTCAAACGAAAGAGGTTAGGGTAATAAGAAATAAATACAAAAATGGATTAATTACAGATATGGAATATAATAATTTTATAAAGCAAAAAATAGGAGAAGTAATAGAACTCCAGGAAAAGATTGGTCTTGATGTTCTTGTCCATGGGGAGTTCGAACGCAGTGATATGGTTGAGTATTTCGCAGAAAAACTGGATGGTTTCTTAACTACAAAAAATGGCTGGATAATATCATACGGGACAAGATGTTATAAACCTCCAATTAATTTTGGAAATATTAAACGAACAAAACCTCTTGCTTTGAACGAAATAGTCTATGCAAGAACCCTTACAGAGAAACCTGTAAAGGCTATTCTGACAGGACCTGTAACTATGATTGCCTGGAGTTATGTGAGAGATGACGTGCGAATAGATGTTATAGCAAATCAAATTGCCCTGTGTATAAAGGAAGAAATTGAGGATTTGGTAAAGGAAGGGGTTAAGATAATACAAATAGACGAACCTGCTTTTAGAGAAAAGGCACCTCTTAAGAAAAGAAAGTGGAGAAATTATTTTAGATGGGCGGTAAATGCTTTTAACATAGCATCATCTATTGACTCAGATATTCAGATTCATACTCATATGTGCTATTCCGATTTTGGAGAGATAATGGAATATATTCTGAAGATGAATTTTGATGTTATATCTGTAGAGGCAACTAGGAGTAGAGGAGAGATATTAGACAGCTTTGAAAAGGTGAATTTCGATAGAGAAATAGGGCTGGGAGTATGGGATGTACATTCTCCAAGAGTTCCGGAGATTGATGAAATGTTTAGAGTTGTCGATAGAGCGTTAAAAGTTATCCCACCTGATAAGTTTTGGATAAATCCTGACTGCGGATTGAAAACAAGAGGTTGGGATGAGGTAATAGCCTCATTAAATAATATGGTTAAAGTTGCAAATATATTAAGGGCCAGATTTCAAGATAGTAACAAATAGCTTATTTACTAATATGTTATATTGAAAAATCAGTGTCCAACAGTTTCAATTTTAGCCCTTAATTACCTTGTGATTAGAATTAGTTCAACTATAGTTTTTTATGGCAGAACCACCAGTCGTAGCAGGTATATTTTTCTTTTCTCTTCTGGGCAGATTCCACATCAGATGCCGGCGGTATGATTACCTCGTCTTTAACAAGTTCATTTTCAGGCCAGTTGGCAGGTATTGCTACTTTATTTGCGTCGGCAACCTGAAATCCTTTGATCATACGTAAGATTTCATCGATATTTCTTCCCAGTTCCTGTGGGTAGTAGAGTATCGCTCTTATTTTCCCTCGGGATCTACCACAAATACAACCCTGACAGTGTTAGTGCCTTTACCAGGATGAATCAATCCCAATTTTTTACTTATCTCACCGGTATCATCGGCTATTACAGAGAATTGAGTTTCAACTTCCAGATTGTCTTTTATCCACTCAACCCATTTAATGTGAGAAAAAACCTGGTCAATGCTTAGCCCTATAAGTTCACAGTTTAACTCCTTAAATTTTTCGTATCTTTCCTGGAAAGCGAAAAATTCTGTGGTGCAAACTGGCGTAAAATCTGCAGGATGACTGAAAAATACAAACCATTTTCCTCTAAAATGTTCAGGAAGATTAAAAGTTCCTAAGGTAGTTTTTACTTTCAATTCAGGGAATTTTTCTCCGATTAATGGAAACTTGTTTTCATTCATTTTGTTCTCCATATCTTTCTATTGTTAAAATTCATAATTATTTAGATAGATACATATGTGAAATGGTTACAATAATGTAATTGTTATACTTATTAATTATATAATACATTATGTGGTATAAATATTTGTAGATGCAACTAAATAAAGTATTGATTTATTTTATACTATTTTATAAAATAGATTGTTAGTTCTAAAAACATTTTATACGTTGTATTTTATTATTAATTATTTAATTTTAATTCTAAATTTTCCTCTGAATGGGAGGCGTAATAATGTTTGATAAAATAAAAAAGCGAGATGGAAGGTTAGTTAAGTTTGATGCTGAAAGAATAACAAATGCTATAGCCAAGGCTGGTAAAGCGACAGGGGAGTTTGATCGCCAGACTGCTGAAAAGTTAGCCATTAGAGTATTAAATCTCGCTCAGCAAATTATAAAAGATGAAATTCCAACGGTCGAACAGATCCAGGATATTGTCGAGGATGTCTTACTAACTTCACCTTACAAAAAAACGGCAAAAGCTTACATAATATATCGAGAGCAGCACGCTCGGATAAGAGAAATTATAGCCAAAAGTGGGGTCGATCTGGTTGATCAATATCTGGAAAAAATAGACTGGCAGGTGAATGAAAACAGTAATATGAGTTTTTCTCTCCAAGGGCTCAATAACTATATTTCTTCTGAGATAAGTAAAACATATTGGCTTAATAAAATTTATCCGCAAGAGATAAGGAAAGCTCACATCGATGGTGATTTTCATATACATGATCTTGGAATACTTTCTGTATATTGTGTGGGTTGGGATCTATATGATTTGTTACTTGAAGGGTTTAGGGGTGCCCCTGGTAAGGTTGAAAGTAAACCCGCTAAACATTTTAGATCGGCTCTTGGACAAATTGTAAACTTTTTCTATACACTTCAGGGTGAGGCTGCGGGAGCCCAGGCGTTTGCAAATTTTGATACATTACTTGCCCCCTTTATTCGATATGATAACCTCAAATTCAGGGATGTAAAGCAGGCAATTCAGGAATTTGTATTTAATGTGAATGTGCCAACTCGCGTTGGTTTCCAGACCCCTTTTACCAATATTACACTCGATCTAACTGTTCCTTCAAATCTAAAAAACACCCCTGTTGTTATTGGTGGAGAGTTAAAGGATGAGACCTATTCAGAATTTCAGGAAGAAATGAATTTATTTAATAAAGCTTTTTTTGAAGTTATGATGGAAGGAGATGCTAAGGGACGTGTCTTTACCTTTCCAATTCCAACATACAACATAACAAAAGACTTCGATTGGAATAATGAGAATTTAAATGGATTATGGGAGATGACTGCTAAGTATGGCATACCCTATTTTGCTAATTTTATAAATTCAGATATGAATCCTGAGGATGCCAGATCAATGTGCTGCAGACTACGCCTTGATACAAGAGTTTTGTATAAAAGGGGTGGTGGACTTTTTGGTGCTAATCCTCTAACAGGAAGTATTGGTGTGGTGACAATTAATATGCCAAGAATCGGGTATCTTGCGAAAAATGAAGAAGATTTCTTTAATAGACTTGAGAGATTAATGGAGCTTGCAAAAGAAAGTCTTGAGATCAAGAGAAAGGTACTGGAAAGGTTTACAGCACAAAATCTCTATCCATATGCGAAATATTATCTCAGGAATGTGAAGGAGAGATTTGGTGAATACTGGAAAAACCATTTTTCTACAATAGGATTGGTTGGGATGAACGAAGCTCTGCTGAATTTTTTAAAACAGAATATAACAAGTAAAGAGGGAATAGAGCTAACAATTAGAGTTCTTGACTTTATGAGGAAGAAGCTACTTGAATTTCAGGAGGAGACTGGCAACAACTACAATCTAGAAGCTACGCCTGCTGAGGGTGCTTCATATAGGTTAGCAAGAATAGATAAGGATAAATATCCTTTAATTATTTGTGCAAATGAGGAATACTATAAGCATGGAGCCGAGCCATTTTATACAAACTCTACATCACTACCAGTAAACTGTACCGATGACATATTTGAGGCACTTGAACTGCAAAATGAAATACAGACAAAGTATACAGGTGGAACGGTACTACATATTTATCTTGGTGAGAAAGTAGACAATCATGAGGCTATAAAATTACTTACTAAGAAGATATGTGAAAACTATAAATTGCCATATTTTACCTTTACCCCAACTTTCAGTGTGTGTGAAGAGCATGGATATATTGCAGGTGAGCATGAAAGGTGTCCAAGGTGTGGTAATGAATGTGAAGTTTACTCTCGAGTCGTGGGGTATTTAAGACCTACGAATCAATGGAATAAAGGAAAGAGAGAAGAGTTTAAACTCAGAAAATCTTTTAAAGTAAAACAGTGAAAATTGGCGGTTTCCAGAAGTTTTCTCTTATTGACTATCCAGGTTTGGTAAGTGCGATTATATTTACCTACGGTTGTAATTTTAGATGTTCATATTGTCAGAATCCAGAACTAATTAATGAAAGTTTTCAAGATTTTATTAGTGAGGATGAAATTTTTGATTTTTTGAAGAAAAGGAAAAGTAAGATCGATGGGGTGGTCATTACCGGTGGAGAACCTCTAATACAAAATGATCTGCCAAATTTTATATATAAAATAAAATTATTGGATTACAAAGTAAAAATTGATACAAATGGGAGTATACCCCATGTTATTAAGGATTTAATTAGTAAACGTTTAATAGACTATATTGCAATGGATGTGAAGGCTCCATTTGATAAATACAATTTCGTCATAAATGTAAAAACAGATTACACGCAGATGATAAAAGAAAGTATAAAGTTAATTATGAATTCTGGCTTGCCCTATGAATTTAGAACAACATATATAAAGCAATTTCTTTCATATGAAGATGTAATCAGAATTGCAAAAAGTATATCCGGAGCAGATTTGTTTGTAATACAAAAATTGCAAATAAGAAAGGTTTATATGCCTGATTTAATTGTTCCGTCAGTTTATGAAGAGGATGAATTAAAGAATTTGAAAAATCAAGTTCTAAAATATGTTAAAAGGTGTTTAATTCGCTAATTCAAATGGGATATAGGTTAAAATGTAGTTTTTTATTTTACTAATTTTCATTATTATAATTGAGTAATTTTATTGTTTCCTGTTATTATATCTTATAAAAAATTATTTCAATATTCTGTGCAAATTATTAATCTTTAGCGATGAGGAAAATTAAGATAAAGTTTAGTGATGAGTCTATCAAGTTCTTACTGAAATCTCAACGGCAGGAGTTAACTCAACACTATATTTATAAACGATTTATTCCAAGGATAGATGATTTTTATAATCAACGTCTTTTAGAAATGATTGCTAATGATGAGTTGACTCATCATAATTATTTAAAAAGGCTTACAGCAAGGGATGTAAAACCGAATATTTTCAAAATCATCTGGTATATTTTTATGTCCTATGTTTTTGGTATTTCGTTTATTCTAAAACTGATGGAAAGAAAAGAAATGTACGGGAGAATAAGATATAAAAAGTTCCGGTACAAAGTAGATGAGGTAGGCCGAATAATAAAAGATGAGTACTGGCACGAGATAAAGTTACTTGATATTCTTAACGAAGCAAAAATCAGATTCCTAAGTTCAATCTTAACTATATTAAATGATGCAATGGCGGGAATAACAGCTATTTTACTGGGATTAACCATGGTTTTGATGGATAGTAGACTAATTGCAGCTGTTTTTCTTTCAATCGGGTTTGCGGTTGCTATATCAATGATTTCATCTGATATGTTGAAAAGAAAGAAAGAAAGATTTGAGAAAAAGACTTCCTTAAAGATGATTTTATTAAAGGGTATTTTTTATATAATTACTATTGCATTTTTGATTATTCCATTTTTGATAATTAAAAATCCACTTATTGCTCTAGCTGTTGCCGTTCTTCTTATCGTTTTTGTAATTGATGTTTTCAATTTCTATATCTCAGTTGTTGAAAATAAAAATTTTAAACGACAGTTTACAGAAACAATCTTGTTAAACTTGTCCGTAGGTACTATTAGTTTGGTGATCGGGTTTGTAATCAGAAGAATTTTTAGTATAAATGTTTAATTTATTTCCTTTCCAACTCGATAAATATAAAATTGCCCGATAGTTGTAACCATAATATAACAATTAATATCAAAAAGTTGAGATTTTTGGTGTTCAAATAAATGTAAAAAAAACGGAGGTACGGAGATGTTTTTAAGAGAAGATGATAAGGAATTCGTAAAGGGCAAACTTAGTCAAATGGATTCCAGGGTAAAAATAGTATATTTTACACAGGAACTCGAATGCCAGTTTTGCAAGGAGACTAGACAACTTTTGGAGGAGATAGTTGAACTCTCGGATAAGCTTGACCTTGAAGTATTCAATTTCCAGATTGATAAGGATAAAGCTCAGAGGTATGGTATTGACAAAATTCCGGCAATCGCAATGGTAAAAGAGGATGGTATGGATTATGGCATTCGGTTTTATGGAATCCCAAGCGGTTATGAGTTCATGTCTCTGCTTGAAGATATTATTGATGTTTCAAATGGTGAGCATAGTTTCAATAAAGAACAGCTTGAAGAGATCACGTCAATTACAAAACCAGTTCATATTCAGGTGTTTGTCACACCGACCTGCCCCTACTGTCCATCTGCAGTAAGAATTGCCCACAGACTCGCTATAGCAAGTGATGAAATTAAAGCAGATATGGTTGAGGTTACTGAATTTCCGTACTTGGCTACAAAGTATAATGTCAGAGGTGTGCCTAAATCAATTATAAATGAATCGGTATCGATCGAAGGTGCAGTTCCTGAGAGTGTATTTATTTCAAAAGTAAAAGAAGCTGTTTCATGATCTTATTTTTTGATGGGGGAGATAGAATATTCTCCCCTTTTTGTTTTTTCACATCCGTAGTAAGTTAGTGAATGTTTCCCTTTTATTGCTTAATTTTTTATATGGTTGATATATCCAAGGAAAAACCACTTGTAGAAAAGGCGAAGGAAGGGAATAGGGCAGCTTTCGCAGAGCTCGTTAGACTTTATGGCGATAGAATTTATAGGCTAGCTTTAAGAATTACAGCTAATGAAAAGGATGCAGAAGATGTGTATCAGGATACTTTTTTGATGGCTTTTAAAAAAATTGACCAGTTCAAGAGAGATTCGTCCTTTTTCACATGGATTTATAGGATTGCGATTAATATGGCTTTTACGAAAATTAAACAGAGAAAGAAAAATTTTTATGAGGAGAGTCTGAATGAACCTGATTTTGATAGGATTGAGCTTAAGGAAACCGATTCATGGCAGGAAGTGGATATTTCAAAGCTTGATAGCGATAAATTTAAAAGGAAGTTAAATGAAACTCTTGAGAAATTACCGGAATTTTATAGAACAGTTTTTATATTGCGAGATTTACACGGATTATCTACGGAGCAGACAGCCAATATCCTCGGTATTACACCTTCAAATACCAAGGTGAGATTAATGAGGGCAAGGAGAATGTTGAAAAATGAATTGGAAGATTTTCTTAAGAAAGAAGGTATTATATGAAAAAAGAAAATCGCAATTATATGTTCAAAGATATATGTAAGTATCTTGGTGAAGATTTGGATTCTCTGCCCTGTAAATCTATAAAAAGGCATCTGGAAAAGTGTAAAAATTGTGAAATTTTTGTTGATAAGCTTAAGAAAATTGTAACTATTTATAAAAAGCTAGATGAGGAGATAAAGGTTCCTGAAAAAGCCAAAAGGGAGCTTTTTGCTAAAATAAATTTTAATCCAGAAGATTTTGAAAAGAATAATTTGTCCTAATGACACAATTGAAAGTATCATCACGTTCTATCCTTAACTTATAGGAGTCTTTGAAAAATTAAAAATAGCATGTGTAGTTTGTAGTGAGCCAGTATTTATAGGGTATGCTAAAGAGAGATAGTATCTAAAATCGGATATATTTTCGAATAGATATTAGGTATTTTGAGTGATTCGATTAGGAGGTAAAAAATGAAAGTTATAGTACAGCGAACAAGTGGCAATACTTTTATTGCAAAGGGGGAATCCAATCACTGGGTCGTAATGGATACAGATGAGAAATTTGGTGGTAATTCTGCCGGGAGTAAACCAGTAGAGCTATTACTAATGGCACTGGGTGGCTGCACAGGTATGGATATCGAAAGTCTTGTAAATAAAATGCGTACACCGGTGGATGATTTCAGAATAGAAATCGAGGGAGAAAGAGTCGATGAACATCCCAAAGTTTTTACGAGAATTGAAATAGTTTATAAGTTTTGGGGTAAGAATCTAAATGAGGATAACATTAAGAAAGCTGTTGAGCTTTCCCATACGAGATATTGTACAGTAAGTGCGATTCTAAAAAAGACTTGTGATATAAGTTATAGAATAGAGATAAATTCTGACTGATCTATTTTTCTTTTTCCTTCTCCTTAAGTTCTGCAATTTGTTTCCGATATTCTTCAACTTTATCTATATCTTTTTTCCTTTTTTCGAGTACTTTTAAAACCTCAAGTGCCTGATCGTAGAGTTTTTGTTTTATCAATACTTCCACAAGGGTAAAGGTGGGTACCGGTATTTTTAATTCCAGGGATTCTCTTTCATCAGAGGTTACTTCCTCTATCTCTGCACCCGGATGTCTTTCTTGCACTTTTACTTCTTCCACTTTTTCTTCTTTGAACACCTTCTTTTCTTTTTCTTCTAACTCAACCTCCGTTTTTTCTTCGATTTCTGTGGGTTTTTCTGTTTTTCCCTGCGCTTCTTTAGTGATTACCTCTTCTGGTTTTTCTGATGGTTCTTTTACTGCAGATTTTTCCTCCTCCTTTAATTGAGATTCTATCATTCTTTCGGTATCCTCTTCCTCGTGACTTTCAGCGAGTTCTATATCTTTAAATTCTTCTATATCAAGCGGACCCAATGAACCATAGGGTGCTGATTTTAATTTCTCAATTATTGAGGTAAGTCTGTCCTTACTCTGCGATGGTTGTGGTTTTTCAGTGGATTCATGTTCTTCTATCTCTTTTTTTTCTTCTATTTTCTTATTTATTTCTTCGGTTTCCTTTGTGATATCCTCTACAGGACCGAGATGTGCTTCCTCTTCTGGAATTACCTCTTTTTCAACAATGTCAAATGATGGTTCCCCTTCTATAGCTTCATCTTTTTCTTCTGTTTCAGTAGTTTTTAACTCACCTTCCTCTTCGTGAGTCTTCTTTTCTTCAAAATAATCTTTTTTTTCAAAGGGATTTAGTAATTTTATCCTTTCAAGATAATGTTCAGAATCTTTTTCGCTTAAGTTGTCAATGCCGTATTCTATAATATCATAGAGGGCATGTAGAAAATCTGGATCATATTTTATTGTTAATTTCAATTCCTCAATAGCATTATCAATATCGCCCTGTTTAAGTAAAACCTTTGATAAAACATAGTGACCATATGCATAATCTGGATGGTAATTTAATCCCTGATTCAAAATTTCCAGAGCCTGTTCTATATTATCTTGTTGTAACTCAAAATCTGCTATAATGGGAAAGGTTAAACTATCAGGATTTGATTCAAAGAATTTTATCAAATTTGCTTTTGTTTCTTCTTTCAATTTTTCCCCCATTTTTTTCAATGAAGTTTAAAGAAAAATATTAAAAAGGGAAATAGCTATTTGATTTTGCTGTCAAGGATGAATGTCACTGGGCCACAATTTACAAGATGAACATCCATCATAGCTCCAAATATACCATGTTCTACAGGGATATCATATTCAGATAATTTATCAATAAAATACTCATATAATTTTTTCGCCTTGTCTGGAGGAGCTGAATTTACAAAACTAGGTCTTCGACCTTTCTTCCAATCAGCACAAAGAGTGAATTGTGAGATTACCAAAATCTGACCATTGATATCCTTTATAGAAAGATTCATTTTGCCTTTATCATCATTAAAAATTCTAAAATAGGCTATTTTGTTGGCAAGGAAATCAGCGTCTTCTTCTTTATCATCGTGTAAGATTCCAAGGAGTATGACCAGTCCAAAATCTATTTTCGCTACTGTGTTTCCGTCAACTTCAACATAGGCATTTTTAGCTCTCTGGACAACAGAAATCATCCCTCAACCCATACATTGTTGTCACCATAAAGTTTTTTTAAATGTGTAAGTAGCTTCATACTGGGATCAACTTTTACTTTGTGGGATAAAATTACTACTTCACCATTACCTGGTTCAGTTAAGTGTAGATATAGTTCGCACTCACCTTTATAATTGTTGAGAAAATTAAACAGGTTTTCGACAAATATCTGATCAATTTCGCTTTTGTTTAGCCTGAGATGAAGACTACGAGTTTCCTCATCGATCAAATTATCAAGAGAGATAATCTTTTCTGCTATTATTTTAACGTTACCTTCAGTCTGTACACTTACCCTTCCATAGATAAAGACGGGTAGTTCCTCGACAATATAGTTCATAAAATCACTATAGGTTCTGCTGAATGCCATTACATCTATGGATCCGTTTAAACTCTCGAGTGTAAAAATTGCGTATGGTTGTTTATTTTTATCATATTTTATTTTTAAGTTAGTTATCAGTCCTCCAAGCTTAATAAAAGGTTCGTTAAAATCTTCAAGATCCTCAGTAAAATCATAGTTGGAGAAATTTTCTATTTCTTCTGCGTATTTAGATAAGGGGTGGCCTGATAAATACATACCAAGTAATTCCTTTTCATCCGATAGCATTTTCATATCATTCCATGGCTCAACTTCTGGCAACTGTGGTTCTGAAACAATCGCTGGTAGTCCATTTGATGCTGTTCCAAATAGACTTACCTGATTATTATTTTTTTCAGCTTGAATTTTCTGTGCATATTGAATTGCTGTATCTATGGATTCGTACTTTTGCGCTCTTGTTCCCTCCAAAGAGTCACATGCACCAGATAAGACCAGACTTTCGATTGTTTTTCTATTTACAATTTTGAGGTCTACTGAAGATACAAAATGAAAGAAACTCTTAAATTTGCCTTCTTTTTTTCTTGCTTTAACGATAGATGTTGCTGCCTTTTCTCCTACATTCTTTATAGCGTACAATCCGTATCTGATTGATTTACCATCGGTAGAGAAAAACACTTCGCTTTTATTAACGTCTGGCGGTAGTATTTCCAGCCCCATATGTTTAGCTTCATTAGAGAGAATAGTGATTCTATCTGTCTTGTCAATTTCGCTTGAAATATTTGATGTCATAAAGTATGCAGGATAGTGAGCTTTCAGATATGCTATTTTATAGGCGAGTACGGCATATGCTGTACTATGACTCTTGTTAAAACCGTACTCTGCAAATTTTTCTATTAATTTAAAAATTTCTATGGCTGTCTTTGTATCTATTCCGTTATTTATTGCCCCTTGAATAAAGTTATCCATCAAAGATTTCATTGTTTCTTTATCTTTTTTTGCCATTGCACGTCGCATGATGTCAGCTTTTGCCAGTGAGAATCCTGCTATTTTATTGGTAATCTGCATTACCTGTTCCTGATATACAATAATGCCGTAGGTCTCTTTTAATATTGGCTCAAGGCTTGGATGCAGGTATTCGATTTTTGATTTACCATGTTTTCTTCTGATAAATTCGTCGATCATCTGCATAGGACCAGGTCTGTGAAGTGCGTTCATTGCGATCAGGTCTTCAATACAGGTTGGTTTCAGCTTCATTAAGTATTTTCTCATTGAGGCTGATTCAAACTGGAAAACTCCAATTGTATTTCCTTCACCAAATAATTGAAATGTCTTTTCGTCATTTTCTGGAATTTTATCCATATCTAATTTTATTCCCTCTTTTTCCAGAAGCTTTAAGGTGCTATCAATTACAGTTAGATTTCTTAGACCGAGGAAGTCAACTTTTAGTAGCCCTATCTTATCTATATATTTCATCTCATATTGAGTAGTAATATCACCATTGGTTGATTTATATAGAGGGACATAATCGGTCAATTCTCCAGGGGCTATAACCACACCTGCAGCGTGTGTGGATGTATGTCTATTCATACCCTCGAGTGTTATAGATATTTCAAAGAGTTTCTTATGTAGCTCGTCAATCTCAGAAGCTCTTTTTAATTCAGGTATATCTTCAATGGCATCTTTTAGCTTTACTCCTGGACTCGCAGGTATAAGCTTTGCAATGCGATCAACCTCAGCAAGGGGGATACCCAACACTCTTCCAACATCTCTTATTACAGCTCGAGCTTTTAGTTTTCCAAAAGTAATAATATGAGTTACATTTTTCTCACCGTATTTTTTCTTTATGTAGTCAATTACCTCTCCCCGACGAACTTCACAAAAATCTATATCTATATCAGGCATTGAGACTCGTTCGGGATTCAGAAACCTTTCAAAAAGGAGATTAAATTTTAATGGATCTATATCAGTAATACCAAGTGCATACGCTACAAGGCTACCAGCTGCAGAACCTCTCCCTGGACCAACAGGTATATTTTTACTTTTGGCAAATTGTACGAAATTTTGAACGATTAAAAAGTAGCCTGTAAATCCCATGTTTTTGATGGTATTAAGTTCAAAATCAGCTCTTTCCTTTATCTCGGAAGAGATTTCACCGTATCTTTCACGTAACCCTTCGTAGACAAGTTTTTTGAGATATTCATCGGGATCGGTTATACCAGAATTTTCAGGTATTGTATACTCGGGTAGATAGACCTTCCCAATCTCAATTTCTAAATTGCATTCATCGGCAATTCTTAATGTATTTTCTAAAACCTCAAAATCGCCTGGAAAAAGCTTTTCCATTTCCTCGGGGGTTTTGACATAATATTCGTATGGTTCGTATTTTCTCCGGTTGGGATCACTTATTTCTTTCCCTGTTCCAATACAAAACAATGCATCATGGGCTTCCCAGTGTTCTTTTAGTGTATAGTGAGTATCGTTGGTTGCTACTCTCGGTATTCCGAGCTCTCTGGATAGTTTCTTGGATGCTTCATACCATACTTTTTCTTCCTGTAGAAAGTGGTTTTGCACTTCCAGATATAGTTGTCCATTGAAAATTTCCATGTATTCTCTGGCAACTCTTTTAGCATCATCATAGGAACCATTTATAGCATATTCCTGGATTTCTCCCTTTATGCAAGCTGTCAATGCGATTAAACCATCGCTGTATTTTTTCAAAATTTCCTTTGTTACGCAGGGCTTGTAATAAAATCCCTCAAGATAACCGTAAGTGGATATTTTTATTAGATTTTTATAGCCTGTTAAGTTTTCTGCAAGTAAAACAAGATGATTATAGTTGGGTCCTCTTGTAGCCCTGCTATTTTCATTTTTATTATCTTTTGAAACATATATTTCACAGCCGATGATTGGTTTTATGTTATTTGCCTTTGCAGTAGTATAGAGTTCAATTGCACTGAATAGATTACCGTGTTCTGTAATAGTGACAGCAGGCATACCAAGCTCTTTAACCCTATTAACAAGTGATTCCACCGTTTGTGCTGCATCAAGAAGGCTGTAATCGGTATGATTGTGAAGGTGAACGAACTCTGGCATTTTTTAAAATTTCCCAACGTAGATAGCAATCAAACCAAAGAATATATCGTATTTTAATAATGTTTGAAGCTTTCTACAATTCTTTGATGAAAAATTTCTATTGATAGAAACAATTGTATAAATAACAGCTGGTAGAATGAAAAGTATTATAGTAACAATGTAATAAATGCCGTAAATATTACTAAAGTAAGGGTAAAAGATTGTTATTGTCAGTAAAGTTAATACAATTGTTACTATTTTCGAAGACTTTTTCAACCCCAATATAGCAGGCAGTGTTCTTGCCCCTACTTTTGTATCTCCCTCGACATCCTCCATGTCCTTGATTATTTCTCTAGCAATGGTAAAAAAGAACGTAAGAAAGAATGGTATTATACCTTTATGATAGTCTCCGTAGACTTCGGTTGAAAAAATAAATGCGAGTCCAAGAATGAATGATACAACTATATTTCCAATTATTGGAAGTTTTTTAAATAGCAGACTATATCCAATCAGGGAAATAAGAGTTATGAGTATTATCATGAAAATTCGCCGATTCATTATTATAGTTGATAATGATGTGCTCGATATAAATAAAATGCAGGATAAAGTCAGTGCCTCAGTTTTTTTGACTCTTCCCGATGGTATAGGTCTTGATGGACGATTTATCTTGTCAATTTTATAATCACAATAATCGTTTAGGCTATTACCTGCTGCCATGAATAGCACAATAATCCCGGTAGCAATTAGGATTTTTTCTAGTGACGGAAGGCTGTCCATTATAAGGGCTGAGATTATTGCAGAAATACTTCCCTGGAGTAGGTTTAATGGTCTTGCCAGTTCTATATAAGAGGTGATTTTAGCCAATATTTTTTGCAATTATTCCCCTTGCTTCACCCGTATAATCAAAAATTGTTTCAATAACATTTAGGTTAGCCATCTCAAATATACTTTTTACATTTTTAAGTTGATAATCTCCACCAATTTCTACAACGATGTGGCCATTGTGTTTTAAAAATTTTTTATAAGAATTGGTGATTGCCTTATAGAAAATTAGCTCATCCTCCCCTGGATATAAAGCGATCTTTGGCTCCCATTGCTTAATCTCTTCTGGTAGATTTTCGTAATGATTATTTCCTATATAAGGTGGATTTGAGATGATGAGATCGAAAGTTTCATCAAGATCGCTATTTTTAAGAAAATTTTTCTCTATGAATCTTATTGAATCTTCAACTTTATTTAATTTTGCATTCTCTCTGGCAACTTTTAGAATATCAAGGGTGATATCGATTGCAGTAATCTGAGTGCCAGTACAATATTTTGCAATTGAAATCGCAATATTACCAGAACCAGTACCTATATCAAGCACTTTTGTTTTCCTATTTTTGAACTGTTTTAAAATTTCAATTGCCTTCTCCACAATAACCTCAGTATCGGAACGTGGAATTAATACCTTAGGTGTCACAATGAAGGGTAGTCCCATAAATTCTGTTTTCCCCAGTATATACTGGATGGGCTCTTTCTTCCCCCTTCGAGAGATGTAGTTTCTAATTTTTTCTACCTCATCTTTTGAGATTGGTCTATCAAAATTTAGATAAAGATCAATCCTGGATAATCCAAGAACGTTCTGGAGGATCCATTCAGATTCAATGCGAGCTGATTGTACGCCTTTAGATTTTAAATAATTTTCGGATAATTTTAATATTTCTATTAAAGTGCGAACCCGTAAACTATCATCCATAGTTTCAATTTAATGAAATATGAGTTTTATTACTATTTGTAATTTTATTTATTCTGTCTGTTGTAGTAATTCGTTATTATAAGCTATTCTCAATGCATCGATTAATTCATCAAGATCACCATCCATTATTTCATTTAATTTATATAAAGTAAGGTTTATCCTATGGTCGGTTACTCTGCCCTGAGGAAAATTATAAGTTCTGATTTTTGCACTTCTGTCTCCAGTGGAAATCATTGACCTTCTTTTTTCAGCCAGTTCTTTTTCCTGTTCTTCCTGTTTTAACTGCAAGAGTCTTGTCTTTAAAATCTTCATTGCTTTTTGTTTATTTCTGAATTGAGATTTTTCATCCTGGCATGTTACGACAATACCTGTAGGAATATGGGTTATTCTAACTGCTGTTTCTACTTTATTGACATGCTGACCACCATGTCCACTTGCTCTATAGGTATCGATTCTTAAATCATCCGGGTTTATATCTATATCAACGTCTTCTGCTTCTGGAAGGACTGCAACTGATGCTGCGGAAGTGTGTATTCTTCCACTTGTCTCGGTGATCGGGACTCTTTGAACTCGATGAACACCACTTTCGAATTTCATAGTTCCGTATATATCATCACCTGATAATAGAAATATGATTTCTTTATAACCGCCTATACCTGTTTCATTGCTGGATAGAACTTCTATATTCCATCCTTTTTTTTCTGCAAACTTTGTGTACATTCTGTAAAGGTCTGCTGCGAATATTGCTGCTTCTTCACCTCCTGTGCCTGCTCTAATTTCCACAACAGCATTGCGGCTATCATTTGGATCTTTAGGAAGGAGTAGTATTTTTAGTTCTTCTTTTAATTTTTCTTCTTTTTCTTCAAGTTTTGCAAGTTCTTCTTTTACCAGTGCTTTAAGTTCCGGGTCACCTTCTTGAAGAATTTCTCTATCTTCTTTGATTTGCTTTAATAGCTTGATATACTCTTTGCCCTTTTCGACAATTGGAAAAAGCCCTTTATGTTCCTTGGCAAGGGCTTTGAACTTTTCAGGATCGGAAGCAATTTCAGGATTTGATAATTGAGAGGAGATTTCATCATATCTTTTTATTATGCTGTTAATTTTTTCTTCAACCATATTTTACTCGATTGCTTTTGCAGTAAATTTTTTGCCGCTGTACTTCTCGAAATTATCGCCGAAGCTACTTTTAAGCGCCGTTATTGCTACTTCTAACTGATCATTACTGGGTTTATGTGTCGTAATTCTCTGAAGTGCCAGCCCGGGGAAAGATAAAATTTTAATAAATATGTTATTTTGATTTCTTGATGTTATTTTAAGAAGTTCATATGAAATACCCAACACAGGTAAAAGTAGTATAAAATGATAAAATAACCTGTTATAAATCGTAATATTTCCCTTAATTAGAATAATAATGGTATCAATAATTGCAAAGGTTACTATGGAAAATATTAGCATTACAAAAATAAAGCTCGTGCCACATCTGGGGTGATGGGTCGAGTATTTTTTCGCATTTTCTACATTCAATTCCTCTCCATTCTCGAAAGCAAATACTACCTGATGTTCAGCTCCGTGGTATTGAAATATTCTTTTTATATCCTTAAGAAAGTTTATAAATATTAGATAAGCTACAAAAAAACCAATTCGTAGAAGCCCCGAGCTCAGGTTAAAGAGAGCAGCCTTTTGTTCTATATTGAATAATTTGGTTGTAAGAAGTATAGGTAGGTAGAAAAAGAATACAAAGGCAACAACGATTGCAATAGAAAAAGATAGAAAGCTGTAGATTTTTTCTTTCAAACTTTCTTTTTTTATATCGGATTTTTCTTCAAAAACTTTGGCTGAAAATTGTAATGCTTCAAGTCCAATTTTTAGTGACTCATATAAAGAGATTATACCTCGAATTAAAGGTAGTGATAGGAATTTATATCTTTTTGTAAGGGATTTATAATCTTTTCTAATAGTTTCGATTTCGCCATTTGGATTTCTGACTGATACTGCGTATCCATCGGGTCCTCTCATCAAAACCCCTTCTATCACAGCCTGACCGCCAACTAAAATAGGTTCGTTCATTTTAAATTATCCTGATAGTTTGGATTTTATTGGTTGAAATTTATGTCTATCGGGTGCTAACCCTTGTTACTGTTTTCCTTGTTTAAATTGTATTTACGTAGAAATTTTTCAATTCTTCCTGCGGAATCGACAAGTTTTTGTTTGCCCGTGAAAAATGGGTGACAATTAGAACATATTTCCACTTTTATTTCAGACCTTATTGACCTTGTTATAAAGGTATTACCGCATGCACAGGTTACTTTACAAATTTTATATTCTGGATGTATTCCTTTCTTCATTTCCGTCCCTTCATTGTTTTAAAAGCTGTTGAATTTAATGAATTTATCTTGTTAAATGCAATATGGAAGAAGAAAGTGATTGAAAAATTCTCCTTAAAAATCATAGGAAAATGTGATTATTCTAAATTTATAATGAGGACCAAAACAGGGAATTCTTCAAAAAAGTTATGTGTAAATTTGGTAAAATGATCTATATCTGAGAATTATATAACTACATCTATATCAGAAGACATGGTTCCATAAAGCCTTAATCCCATATTTATCCACTCTTTATAAATTTTTATGTTATTATCAGATAAATTTTCTGGAATTTTTCCCGAACTTCCATGAAGGTTTACAAATAATGAAAATGAAATTAAGATTAAAAATATTTTAGTTTCATCATTTCCTCCCAATTTTATTTTTCAATTATAATTTTTCACTTACTGTCACAACCCGAAATGAACACCTCATACCCACTATTTTCTAATAATTGAAAGCTTTTATTTTTTGATATGCTATGCCATACATGTCATAAATGATTGTACCAACTATTGAAAGCTCTGATATTTCAAAAGCTACTCACATCCAAGGAATGAAAGGATCAGGATAATTTTGATATAGTTTATATCCAAGTAGAGTGTTTTGCCCTTTTTTATCCCCAATTTCTATTATTGAAAAATTTATTGTATAATTACCCTCATTATCGGAATAAGTTGAAAATGTATCTTTGTATTCATTTATAAAACTAACCTTTGCTCCTTGAATACCGATTTTAGAGTAACTATCAAGTACTTTACCTTTTACTATTACTGAAGTTTGTGGACGTGATTTGGCAATTAAAAGTATTGTAAAAGTGGCAATAGTTATTATTTTAAAGGAACGGCATACAAATAGATGTAATCTCCCCACTGAATTAATCACGAAGCTTATTTCCTTAATAACACTTCATTGTAAATATTTATTTATTACATTAAAGATTTTAATATCAAAATAATTTTATGTCAACTCCTTTCTTAATTTTTACTAAATTCTTTTAACATCCTTTATGCCATTAATCTATTTAAGATATTATAGCGATTATGTTAATTTAGTTACATATACATTCTGTATAATTTTGTTAGTTTAAATTAAATTTTTATAGATATATTGAATAATCGGCCAGTAGAACTTACTCTTGTATTAAACGTCACTTAAGTGTAATTTTACTTTTGATAGATTATGGTGTTTAAGGAATTTATTAAAATATGAGCAGTTTTTTAAAAAAGGTAAGAGTTCAGATACGCAATAAGATTCTTACCGGTGTTCTGGCGTTAATACCGATTGCTGTCACAATTTATCTGATAAGACTTTTTGTAGAGTTTTTTGATAATATAGTAAGTCCAATTATTGATCCTTATATTGGTTTTCATATACCAGGTCTAGGGATAGTAGTGTTCTTCATTATTCTTTATATCCTCGGACTCTTCGTATCCAATCTATTAGGTAAGAAGCTATTATTACTTATTGAAAAATGGTTGAATTACATACCTATTGCTGGAACGATTTACAGAACTGCAAAGCAGATTGTATATGCTTTTTCTGTTCAGGGAAAGGGTTTCGAAAAAGTAGTTTTTATAGAATACCCGAGGAGTGGAATTTGGACTATAGCTTTTGTTACTGGTGAATCAGTGGGAAAAGATGGCGCCGAATTTTATAACCTGTTTGTTCCGACAACACCTAATCCAACTTCTGGATGGGCTCTTTTTATTCCAAAGGAAGATGTCATCCCATCGGAGATGACCATTGAGCAGGGTTTAAAAGCATTGATATCTGGAGGTGCCGTCGCTCCTCAAAAAATGAGTTTTATAAGGAAAAATAAAAAGGGAAATGAATAACACCACAAAGCTCGAATATCTCGATGGGAGAAGATTCTTAATCAGTGTACTGGCTGGTGCCAATGAGGTATTCAATAGAAAAGATTATCTTGATAAAATAAATTATTTTCCTGTGCCTGATGGCGATACTGGAACTAATATTTCAGGTACCTTTCAGGGGATTGTTGAGCGCATTGGGTCGTGGAATATAAAGAAAATAGGCGAATCAATCAGTGAGGTGGCAAATATTTCACTGGAGACTGCCAGAGGTAATAGCGGTGTAATATTTGCTCAATATTTTCATGCACTGGCTAAGGAATTAAAAAATGAATTCAAGGTATCCACAGAAAAATTTGGTCTGGCTGTTAAAAATGCTATAAATAATGTTTATAGTGCAATTTCCGATCCCCGTGAGGGGACAATCCTGACAGTTATGAGGGAGTGGGCAGACTTCGTGTGTGAACAAAGCTCAAGGATAAAAGATTTTCCAACATTACTTTCCAGATCGCTGGAAATTGCAAAAATATCTTTACAGTCAACGCGATATAAAATAGAAGTACTAAGGAAAAACAATGTTGTTGATTCAGGAGCATTGGGATTTGTTCTATTTATAGAAGGTATAGTCAAATTTTTAAAAAGCGGCAGGATAAGTGATCTAAGGAAAATGAAGAAAGGGAATTTAGAAGTTGATATTAAGAGCTATGAGAATATTGATATTAATAGTATGAATTATAGATGGTGTACAGAGTGTATTATCAGCGGAGAGAACATTGATCATGAATTAATTAAGAATAAAATACGTGAATATGGTGACTCTGTTGTGGTTGCTGGTTCTGATGATAAAGTTCGTGTGCATATACATACCGATAACCCGGCAGGTGTGATGTACGCTCTAAAGGATTTTGGAGAGATAGTTTACCAGAAAGCCGATGATATGTATATGCAATATAAGGTAGCCCATAATCCCCATCCGGATGTTGCGATTGTTACTGATTCTGCTTGTGACCTGCCACAGAAAGTTATAGATAAATATATGATAAATACTGTTTCATTAAAGATATCTTTTGGGAATACGACCTATATTGATAAAGTGACAATTACTCCAAATATATTCTATAAAATGGTGGATTCGGCGAAAGATTATCCCGTTACGTCTCAACCTGCACCCGGCGACTTTTTAAACCTATTCGGGTTTTTACTTTCCCATTATAAATCAATTATTGGTATTTTTTTACCTGATAAGTTGAGTGGTACTTATCAGAATGCAGTGAAAGCATCTCAACATTATTCTGATGGAAGAATAACAATAATAGATTCAGGATTTGCTACAGCTGCGCAGGGTCATTTAGTAAAAATTGCCTCAGAGCTGGCATATGCGTGGGAAAAACATAAAGAAATCATAAAAGAAGTTAAGAAATCAAAGTCTCGAACGAGATTAATCGTTTATGTTGATACGTTCAAATATTTGATGAGGAGTGGGCGGGTCGACCCGATTAGAGGAATTATGGCAAAAATATTAAATGTAAAACCTATCCTTTCGTTAAATGGTGATGGGAGTGTAAGTCATATTGATAAAGCTTTTCTAAGGAAGACAGGTTTAAATAAACTAATCAAGCATACTATAAAGCTGATAAAAGGCAAGACTATAAGGGAAATTACAGTAATTCACGCTGATTGTATTAAGCTGGCAAGTTTTGTCAGGGATAGATTGATTTATCATTTAAAAGTTACGAATATAGAAATTTTACCTGCTACGCCAGCCCTTGGTGCCCATGCGGGAAGAGGAGCTGTCGGAGTAGCTATTACCTGGGTGTAGTATGATAGTGGTAATCTTAAATATTTTATTGGTTATGATAATTAGTTATATATGTGGTTCTTTCCCGACCAGCATTGTTGTAAGTAAACTGGCAAAGGGCATAGACATAAGAAATTATGGTTCAGGAAATGCTGGTGGAACAAATGTTTTTAGAGTGTTGGGATGGCAGTACGGAATTTTAGTATCTATAGTTGATATAGGGAAAGGAGTCATTGCAACTTTACTTGTCTCGCAAATTCGAATAGAACAACTTTCTTTTGAATGTGATATGCTTTTCAAAATAGTTGCAGGATTATCGGCAGTTATTGGTCACAGCTTCACAGTCTTTGCTGGGTTTCGGGGTGGAAAAGGCGTAGCTACAGGTGCGGGGATGCTTATATCATTAACACCTGTGGTTTTTATCGCCTGTTTGATAATCTTTGCACTGGTTTTATTTTCTACAGGGATAGTATCTGTAGCTTCAATCACAACTGCTATTTGCTTCCCTATAGCCTTAGTCCTATATTCAGTAATAAGGGGAGTGAGTATAGATCAGACACTCTTAATATTTAGTCTTGTAATTCCACTCTTTATCATCTTTACACACAGGCATAATATAATTCGAATATTCAGAGGACAAGAAAATAAATTTGAAAAAATAGCTATTATAAAAAATCTATTTAAGAAGCGAAAAATTACTTGAGATATTTTTTTACCTCTTTCATAAAGTCATCTTTGCTTCTTGCGCCTATCCATTGGTGTCTAACGATTCCATCCCTATCTATTAGAAAAGTAGTAGGAACTGCTCTGACGCCGCCATAACTGGTTGCAATAGTCATTATTTCTATATTTGAGCCTGTAACAAGGATATAATTTATTTTATACGATTCAGCGAATTTTTTTACCTGCTCTGGAGTACCTGAAGACGGTATAGTTATTCCTATAATTATAAGTCCGTCTTTTTTATGTTTCTCCTGAATGTTAATCAAATCAGGTATTTCCATCCTGCAGGGACCACACCATGAAGCCCAGAAGTTCAACATAACAACCTTCCCTTTAAAATCAGATAGCTTTACTTTATTTCCATTTAAATCATTAAGTTCAAAATCGGGTGCCTTTTTACCTATAATTTCCTGGGAATATGTGATATTTATTAAAAACACCATTGATAGTATAGCGAGTGCTATTATTCTAATACCGGTTGTTGATTTCAATATTAACATTTTAACCTCCCTGGTTTTTAATTAATGCCTTTTTCATTCTTTGTACGAATTTCTTGGGATCTTCAAATCCAAAGAGCCTTAGTTCTTTTATCTCTTTTCCTTCTGGTGAGATAAATATTATAGTTGGGACACCTTTTATGTCATACTTCTTTTTCAACTCCTTTTTAATCGGGTCATCCCCAATGGTTAAGTCTACTTTTATCAATGTAAAGTTTTTTGCCAAATTAATAACCCTTTCGTCAGTGAAGGTTATACTTTCAAGTTCCTTACAGGGGATACACCAATCTGCATAAAAATCTATGATAACGGGTTTCTTCCACTGTATTGATTGTTCCAAAATGGTTTCGTTATAATCAAACCATTCCAGTTTTTCTTTTTGCTCTACGGGTTTTATCATCCAACCGGAGATAAATATGAGAATGATAGCTATAATATTTTTTATGTAGTTGAAGGCTTTAGATTCAGGAGCAGTTTTATTAAAGAGAATTAAATAAATTCCAATTCCAAGTGCGTATAATGAGTAGATAAGTTTTGATAATGTGCTTCTTAGTAAGGGGGAAAGAAAGTATATTGCCATTGCTACTAATATGAATCCAAAAAACATTCTAATTCCAACCATCCATCTCCCAGACTTAGGTAAACTTGAAATTTTGCTGGAAAAGAAAGCGAGTATCATAAATGGTATTCCAAGACCAAGAGAAAGTGTAAAAAACATTGCAAACCCGATAAAGGGATTCCCAGTAGTAGCTACATAAGTCAACAGTCCGATTACAAAAGGACCGATACAGGGAGCAGCTACAAGTCCCATGGTCATTCCAATGAGTAAAGCTCCAAAATAACCCTCTCCAATATTTGCTCCCAGCCTCAAAATAAAAGCAGGTTGCTGTATTTCATAAAGACCAAACATACTTAGGGCAAGAGTAATCATAACAAGTGCAATAAAAACAAGTACTACTGGATTTGCAAGAAAACTGCCCAGCATTCCTCCTGTAAGAGCAGCGACAGTACCGAGTGTTGAATTTACGAGAGTCATTCCCATGATATATAAAAATGCCATAAGAAGCTTCTTCCCTTTTTTGCTTGCTGCCTGACCGCCGAAATAGCCTATGGTTATGGGAATAAGAGGATAGACGCAGGGTGTCAGATTAAGTCCAAGACCTCCAATGAAAATGAGAATCAAGCTTATAAGTAATCCTTTTTCTTCAATGCTGTCCATGAATGAGGAATTTTTGTTGTTTTTCTGTACACTTTTTGAAATGATTTGATTATCAAAATTTATGAAATATTCTTTATTTATATTTTCAAATTGGGATTCGTTATTCAAAATTGGGAGTGTTATACCAAACTCTACCTCTTCGGGTGGTTTGCATACCTGGTCATTACAACCCTGGTATTTCAAAGAGCCCTTTATCTTTAAGTTATTTTTTATGCTTCTATCTATTAATAGTATTGCATATACTGTATCTAACCCCTCATAGACTTTTAAAGGATTATTATAAAAGGGTGGTTCGATTTTCTTTGGGTGTGGATAAATGATTTTTTCTACTTTGAAATTGACCTCGTTAAAGTGGATTGAAGTTGGTATTAATAGTTCATCATCTGGACTCACTGAGTTGATATGCCAGCCTTCTTTTATGTCAAGTACTAAAGCGAGCATTAACTTTTTTCCTGGGATGACACCATTAGCATTGGGATAGAGTTTAATTTTAACCAATTGCGCTGAGGCAGATGTATAGAGAAAAATTAAAATTGCCATAAGCAGGATTGTTCTTATTGCCTTTTCCATATCCTTCTCCAGAGGCTTTTTCTCTTTTTTAGAACCTTTTTCAGCTCATCAATTTTTTCTTCTGCTTCCTTAATTCCAGCCTCTATAAATTCATAATATCTCATGAATTCACTCCAGTGAGCATCTTTCAAGTCAGGGTAAAATAGAAAATCAGCGTCTTTAATGATTTCGCTGGATAGAATGTTTCCTCGGATTGTTTCTGCCCTTGTTATAATGTCTATTATATTTGGATTTTTTAAAGGATTTAGTTCCTTAACGTTAACAGAGATTGCGATTACGAAATCAGCTCCCATCTTTCTAACAGCATGGACAGGCACTGGCTCTGTAACGCCACCATCTACTAGAACGCTTTCTTCTACTATCTCAGGGGGAACTATCCCGGGTATAGATGCACTGATTCTTACAGCCTTTCTTATATCGCCTTCTCTTATTACAACTGTTTTGCCACTTGAGATATCTGTTGCCACAGCTGCGAAAGGTATAGCTGTATCTTCAATGTTACCCTGATTTAAAAGTATTTTTAGCGCTTCTTCCAGTCGGTTTTTCTTTAATAGTCCGCTTCGTCTGGATGAGATTTCCATCGAAAATCTTTCCCACAATCCTTTATAAAGAAATTGAAGGAAGGATAATGTCTTTTCTGCTTTGACTTGTCTAGGTACAAAATGCTTTATCCCAAGTGATTTGTAATCATTTGATTCAAGGTATATCTGAATTCTATTAATAACACTATGAGCACTGGGATTCTGAGAATACATCGCTCCTATAATTGCTCCCATTGATGTTCCTGCTATAAAATCTATTGGTATTTTTTCTCTTTCCAGTACTTTAAGTACTCCTATGTGTGCTATACCTCTTGCACCACCTCCGCCAAGTGCTATTCCTATTTTCATTTTGAGAAACCTCGCTACCTTTGATTTGTTTTGTTTTTAATGGTTACATAGACTTTTTTCATTATAACAGGTTTGATGGGTTTATTCATTTTATCGGTTTTTACCATTGCGATTCTATCTACCACATCCATGCCTGTTACTACCTTTCCGAAAATAGTGTAGCTACCATCAAGATGTGGTAAATCTTTGAGGCATATATAAAACTGGCAGGCAGAGGATTCCATCCTCGGATTTATATTGTCAGGAAGTCTTGCTGCGCCTACCATTCCTCTCTTATGTTTAAGAATTATCTCAGCAGGTATTGTATACCCCAGACCACCTGTACCATCATTTGATGGGTTTTCATCTCTTGAAAGAATATCCCCACCTTGAATGACAAAATTTGGGATGACTCTGTGAAATGTTGTTCCATTATAAAATCCTGCTTTTACCAGCTTTTTGAAGTTCATACAATGTAGTGGGGCCTGCTCTTCTAGCAGGTCAATCATTATTTTTCCATAGTCTGTATCAATGACTACTATATCTTCGGAAGTTACGGGCTCTACGGGAAGGTTTTTTACTTTGTTTATTATGCTATCAATTTGAGTGTTCGTGATAGGCTGAGGTAATACCAAAGCTGATAAAATTAATAGAATAGTAGGAAAAACCATAAAATTTTTCATTTCTTCTCCATTTTATATCTTTATTACATTTGATGGATAATTCTGTCGCGCTATTTCTATTTTTATTCTTTTATTATTTTCTTTTGAAAACATTTCGTTGATAATCATTGGATCATTATTAGTTTCGCTTATATGCCCAATGACTATATATTTAGTATTAGTGTTTTGGCTGACTTTTCTGAAAAAATATAGAGCCTGATCATTGGATAAATGTCCCAAACGGGATTTTATTCGCTGTATTACATTTAGTGGATATGGACCATTTAAAAGCATAAATAGATCATGATTACTTTCGAGAAGGAGTAAATTTACATTATCAATATGTTGAAAAAGAGATTCAATAGGGCTACCTATGTCTGTTAAAATGCCAATGGATTTGCCACCAGATGATATTACTAGACCGATGGGATCAGCTGCGTCGTGAGGTATTTTGAATGTTTTTATTCCTAAATCAAAAATTTTGAAAGATTCGCCCGAGGTAAATGTTTTAATATGAACATTATTAAATTGATTTTGTTTTATTACCCGGTAGGTTAATTCTGTCATATAGACAGGTATTTTATATCTCCTTGCAAAGGGAGCTACACCTGAAATATGGTCTGAATGTTCATGGGTGAGAATTATAGCTTTGATATCTAAAGGGTTCAAATCCCTTTGATTCAATCTTCTTACTATTTCTTTAATACTGAAGCCCTGATCTATGAGTACGGCTGTGTTGTTGTATTTTATAAATGTTGAGTTTCCCTTACTACCACTACCCAGATTGCAGAAGATCATTTTTTACCAGTTCTACCTCTTATTTCGAGCGGTATACCCTTTTTACACAGGGGACAATCATCTGGGTTATAAGTTGGAATATTTAATTTGACAAGCGGGAAATAGGGGAGGCTAAATTTAACGTTTCCCATGCTTCTATCTATAAATACCCCTATACCCACAATGACTCCGTCCTGTTTAACTACAAGGTCAATTAATTCATAAAGAGAGCTTCCTGTTGTTAAAATATCGTCAACAATTAGTACTCTCTCCCTTGGATTGATTTTGAAACCTCTACGAAATGTTAATTTATCTGATACTCTCTCTGCAAAGATACTTCGACAAGCGAGAAACTTTGCTACAACGTGACTAATTATAATACCACCTGTGGCTGCTCCTACAACAACATGTGGTTTTTTACTTTCAAAGTAAGTAGCAATTGATCTACAAAGTTTTTCAGTAAGCTTAGGGTATTCCAGTATTCTGAATTTCTCTACATATGTGTCGCTGTGTAGACCACTTGTCAGTAGGAAATGTCCTTTGAGAATTGCCCCTGTGTCTAGGAGATAATTTTCAAGCGTTTCTTGTTTCATGATTTTACTCTTTATTTAGTAATTTTCTAAATTCTATTGCTTTTGTCTTAACCTCATTAATCTTGTTTGAATCAGGATAAAGAATTGCACGTGAGATATTAATAAGTCCAATATCTGGTTTACATACCGATCTAGATGCTTCAATATCTCCTCCTTGAGCTCCGATCCCTGGGATTAGAAATGGCAGAGAAGGAAATTTATCTCTTAACTCAAGGAGTTTTTTAGGTTTTGTAGCACCAACAACAAGACCAAGATTACACTTCGTATTTAAATTATTTACAATTTCAGCAACGTGTACATATAGAGGTTTACCGTTTTCTTTGAAGTTTTGTATTTTACAAGCGGATTTATTTGTTGTGACGCAGAGTACAAAAGCTCCCTTCTTTTCACTCTCAATAAAAGGGATAATGGAGTCAGTGCCTAAGTATGGGGATACAGTGACAGCATCAAAAAAGAGGTTTTCCAGCAGTGCCTTTGCATAAAATCGGGCACTGTTTCCAATGTCGCCTCTTTTCCCATCGGCAATTAAAAAAATATCTTCTGGAATTAGGTTTCCTATTTTTTCTATGATTTTCCAGCCGCGGGAACCCCAGACTTCGAAAAAAGCCATATTGAATTTGTATGCGGCGGTTATGTCCTTGGTGAGATTTATGACCTCTGTAACATAATCCATTATCCCAGTAACATTTTTACTAAAATCAGGAGGCAATTTTTCAGGATCGGGGTCAATTCCTATACAGAGATATGTTTTTTTGGTGTTGATCGAATTCTTTAGCTTTTCTATAAACTTCATAATACGCTGGAAAAATACTTACTTTTAAAAACCTAAGCAAATTGTTTTATCTTAATTTATTCAGGGATGAACTGCATTAGAGGAAATCCTGTTTTTATATCAAAAGGGTGGTAATTAATAATTGGATTAGTGAATTTTAAAAAATAAATTTTGGCGGAGTTTGAGAACCAATAAGGAGTAATAGGATGAAGTTATTGAAAATTTCAAACATCATTTTAGTTGTTGTATTGTTTATAGGCAGTTTAATTTTTAATATCTCCTGTCAGAGTCCAGAAGTCACGTCCGCAAAGGTTTATCTCCAGCAGAATAACCCGGATGCAGCTGAAGAACAGCTTTTAATAGCTCTTGAAAGAGAGCCTGAAAACCCGGAGGTTACGTATCTTCTTGCTATTGGTGTTTATGCACAGAAAAAGGATTGGGAAAAAGCGAGGTATTACTTAGATGAGACGATAAAAAGAGATACCACATATAGGGCAAAGGTTGATGATGCTAAGAAAAGAATATGGAATGAAATCCATAATGAAGGTGCAAATTATTTTAACGAAGCCCTAAATGCAATACTGGACATAGAAAAGGATTCATTATTAGAGGAAGCTGCGAATAGATTTGAAAAGGCATTGCTTTTTTCCGGTACAGAGGCACCTACATATAATGGATTGATAAAATGCTATTATATGTTAGGAGATACAGATAATGTTATAAAGACTGGTCAGAAAGCTCTCGAAAATGGGATATTTGACAAGGATGTATTCTTCTATTATTCGCAGGCTTTATGGAGTAGAGGTCAGCAGGATATAGTTCTTGAACAGCTTGATAAAGCCTTGGAAGAGCATCCGGATATTCGCGAGTTATATGTGCTAAAGATTCAGTTTCTTGCTGATTTAAATAGAAACGAAGAGGCTTTGAAGTATGCCAAAATTCTCGCTGATAAGTATCCCGATGATTTGGATGTGAAGTTCATTCTAGCTCAATTGTATGCGAGAGCTGGTTATTTAGATGAGGCAAAGGTAGAATATCAGAAAATACTGGCGGAAAATCCGGAGGATCTTGAAGTCCTTCAGAGAATCGCAAAAGCCTATTTTGATTCTAAGGATTGGCCTATGGCTGAGATGTATGCAAGGAAAATAGTTGAATTAGAACCAAATGACCCATACGGTTATGAGGTTTTATGGAAGTCGATATATAATCAGGGTAGACTTGAAGAAGCTCAAAAATATAGAGCTATAGAAAAGAGTTTACGAGGTCAACAATAATTTTTATTATCTTAACTTAGCACGTTTTTTGAGAAATTCAGTCAGTGCAATACCTACGTTTTGGTCAGTTCTTAATTGTGCAAAGTCTATTTTATTCTGACTTAATTCTTTTTTATAAAAAGATATAATACCAAAAATAGTTTTTATATATGAATCTCTTATATACCATGGTTGGCTTATAATCGAATCACCTGTTTCTCTATCCACAAATTTTATGTTATCTTTGTAACGAAAGTTTAGCTCCTGTGGATCTAATATTTGAAAAACTATTACCTCATGCTTTTTGTGTTTGAAATGTTTTAGCCCCTGTACTATTTCATAGGGATCATCCATTAAATCTGAAATAAGAATAATTAATCCTCTTTTTTTGATTTTTTCTGCCATTTCATGAATGATTGGGGCTACTTTTGTCTCCCCACCCAATTTAGCATTTTGTATTTCAACAAGAATATTATCCAGATGTCCAAATTTAGCCGATGGGGGTATATATCTATTAATTTTTGTATCAAAAAGTATTAGCCCAACCGCATCCTGCTGTTTTAACATCAAATATGAGAGTGCGGAAGAAATGATACCTCCGTATTCAAATTTAGATATTTCATTGGATTTAAATTCCATTGATCCACTTTTATCAAGTATTATATAGCATTTAAGATTTGTTTCTTCTTCGAATTGTTTGACGAAGAATCTATCGGTTTTTCCGTAAAGCTTCCAATCTATGTGTTTTACCTCATCTCCTGCCATATAGGGTCGGTGCTCTGCAAACTCCACTGAAAATCCATGGTAGGGACTTTTATGGAGACCAATAATAAAACCCTCTACTGCAAGCCTTGTTCTCAGTTTTATATTATCGAGTTTTGCAAGTACTTGTGGATCAAGATATTTTAGTTTTTCATTATTCATATGGTTTTTATTAGCCTTTCTATTATATGATCAGTACTAATTCCTTCCGCTTCTGCATTAAAATTCTTGATAATTCTGTGTCTTAAGACTGGAAGTGAAATTTTAATAACATCATCTATTTCTGGGGAGGGTCTACCATCGAGTAAAGCTACTGCCTTTGCTGCAAGAATAAGATATTGACTTGCTCTTGGGCCGGCTCCCCATTCAACCCACTCATTTATGAAATCAGGGCAGCCATCTCTGCCTGGGCGAGAATTTGCTGACAATTTGACGGCAAAATCGATAACATTATCCGAAACAGGGACCTGCAGGATCAGACCCTGAATTTCAATTATTTCATCCTTTGAAACGATTTTTTCTAAGGTTGATAGAGGAGCTGAAGTTGTTGTTTTTACAATTTCTTTTTCCTCTTTAAAAGAAGGATAGTCTACATTGAGACAGAACATAAACCTATCCAATTGAGCCTCTGGTAATGGATATGTTCCTTCCTGTTCAATCGGATTCTGAGTGGCAAGTACAAAAAATGGTTCCTCCAGGATGTATGTTTTACCAGCTGCCGTTACACGATGCTCCTGCATTGCTTCTAGGAGGGCAGATTGAGTCTTGGGTGGCGTCCTGTTTATTTCATCCGCAAGGATAATATTGGCGAAAATGGGTCCTTTATAGAATTTAAATGATCTTTTACCACTTGCTTTATCCTCTTCAATAATTTCAGTCCCTACGATATCACTGGGCATCAGATCGGGAGTAAATTGAATTCTTGAAAACTTTAGATCCAAGATTTCGGATATTGATTTTATTATCAATGTTTTGGCAAGTCCAGGGACACCTATTAGCAGGCAGTGTCCGCGGCAAAAGATTGCAATAAGTATTTTTTCAATAATTTCCCTCTGACCTACGATTCTTTTCCCTATTTCATTAAATATTCTTGCTTTTATATTGATAATCTTATCTAAAATGCCAATATCGTTATTTAATTCTACTTTTTTCATAAATTATTCCTTTCTGTTTGGTTTATCCAGTTGTTCTGGTTTTTGTAATCTATGTACGGCTCCAAGCACGAATTTACTTATCTGTGCTCCATCAACTATTCTGTGATCGAAAGTACCTCCAAAAGGTAAAATTGAACGTATTTTTATTTCTCCATTTATCACTACAGGCTTATCCTGTATTTTCCCTATCATTATCACAGCCGGAACTCTCCCCAATGGAAATAGAGCTCCCAGACCTACCGTAAGTCCCAGACTACCGATATTTGAAAGTATCAAACTACCAAAGGGGTCACTGGGTATATTAAGAAATGGAAATTTTAAACCCAGATCATACACCCAGAACTTGATCAGTTTAACGAACCACGTTCTGAAAGGCCATGGAATTTTTGATAGAAACTTTTTAGCATCAAACCCCTCTAATTCTTCTCCTTTTAATCGTATTTTTTCAACCTCTTCATTTAATTTATCACAGATTTCGCTTACTGAGAGCTCATTAGCCTTCTTTATAATAACAGCAGTCATTTCTGTTCCCTCGTCTATTGACACCGATATACAAATATTAACATTTTTTCTGAACTTGAATTTCCCCCTTGTTATGTAGCAGTTTATTTCAGGTACATCCTCATGCAGAGTCCTTGCCAGGGCCGCTATCACAAAGTGTGTGATAGTGAGTTTTTTACCCTTTCCCTTGGCTTTTTCAATATAGTTTAAAACATCTGTGACATCGACTTCAAAAGTACCATATATTTTGCTATCGGATGGTGCTTTGTATGCTGATATTGCAAGTAGTCTCCATGGACTTATATAGTTTTGTTTTTCATTCATAAAGTTACCTCGTCACAATTAACAGTGTAATTTAAGATTACATTGTTATAATCTCCATTAAAAACAGGTAATTTTAGTTTGATTTGGAATTTTATCGATGATGGGGGATATTTTTACTACCGTAGTATCTATAATATTGTTGAAACTTAAAAAAATGTATATCATAAATTATTTAGTGTATGATTAAAGAATTTTAGTAAATTATATTAAAATTGTTAGTGGAGATTATTTGTGAGTTCAGAATGTATTTTAAGAGCAGTTAAAGAGGCAGGCTGTTCTAATATAACTATTTCTGAGTGGTGGGTATGAACATTCTACTCCTTTCTATGCCCAATGTGATAATAGCCTTTAATAAGGCGTGTCGGTTTCCTTCTCTTGGATTATCCTCAATTGCAGGTAATCTAGAAGGTAAGCATAGGGTTTTAATTGTGGATTTAGTCATGTTGAACAAGGGTGATATAAAAGCCTTCTTATATAGAATGTGTAAAGATTTCCAACCGGATATTGTTGGTTTAAGCTGTTTTAGTTTTCAGTATAGAACTGCATTAGAAATTGCAAAATTAATCAAGCGCACGAATAATAAAGTAATAACGGTCTTTGGCGGATACCACCCTACGCTAGCATATAAAATGATACCTGAAGAAGAATTTCAATATATCGATTTTATTGTAAGGAATGAGGGGGAAAAAACGTTTAATAAACTGGTAAATCTTTTAAAAAGAGATGAGGTTTATGATATCCCTGGAATATCTTATAAATATGAAGGTAAAATTATCCATAAACCTCCAGTTAAAGTTCTTGATACTGAAGAAATAAATTTACCCAATAGGGATGTAAGATTTTTTAAAAATTATAAAGCATGGGGGCTAAAAGCCGATGTCGCTGAAACCTCACGAGGGTGTACTTTTAACTGTGATATATGTTCAATTACTGGGATGTACGGTAGAACCTTTAGGAAGTTTTCTGTCAAAAGAATTATTGAAGATTTAAAACAGATGAAGAAAATGGGGAACAGAGTAATATTTTTTGTTGATGATAATATAACACTTGATTTGAATCATCTTGAACAGGTTTGTGATGCTATCATATATGAAAGATTAAATGATATTCATTATATAACGCAGGCAAGTGTATATGGAATAGCTTCAAGTGCGAAGATCGTTAGAAAAATGGCAAGAGCTGGTTTTAAAACGATCTTTCTTGGTATTGAAAATGTATCCCGGAAAAATCTTAATTTTATAAACAAGAATACTCTTGTAACAGAGGAATTGACCGTCCAGGCTGTAAGGTACCTAAAAGAGAATAAGATCATAGTTTTAGGTTCGGTAATTGTGGGTAATCCTGATGACACTGAGGAGGATATATGGGAAAACTTTAGATTTCTTAAAAGACTTAATGTTGATGCACCTCTTATTTTTACTCCTACACCTCATATTGGAACAGCTTTGAGAGGAAAACTCATACATCAGGGTTATATAACAAATCCAAATGACTTAACATGGTATAATGGAGTTAAGGCGAATATAAGAACAAAGTTTTTAACAACAGAAAAGATTAATAAATTAGTACTGAAAATGTACCGATATTACCCTGGATTTAAATATTTTTTTACGAATAATATTTTAAGAAACTATCCAGGATATTATATCAGAAGATTTTTTATCGAACTATATGAGATAATTAGTGATTATATAAAAGTTATATTTGGAAAGTTAAGCGTAGATTTATTAAAAAGAGCATTTCAAAAAGATTATGAAAGAAGAAAAAGGTGGTTACTGGATGATTTTCAAAAAAAATGCGACTGCTGCAATTGCGTTTATTACAGGGGTTAATAATGGATAATGAAAAAATTGTTGGGAATAATTTTAAAGCAGGTTTCGTTTCTATTATAGGGAAACCAAATGTTGGCAAATCTACGCTTATTAACAGATATATTGGTGAAAAAGTTTCGATTGTATCTTCCAAACCACAGACAACAAGAGATAGGATTCTTGTTATTCTTACCGAAGAAAACTATCAGATTATTTTTATTGATACACCAGGTATTCACAATCCAAAGCATAAACTTGGTGAACGTATGGTAAAGGAGGCGGAAAGGGGGATGGAGAATTCCGATGTAGTGGTAGTCCTGCTTGATGCTACAACAGGGATTGCCGAAGAAGATAATATGATATTGAAAGCTGTATCCAGATTGAACACTAAGAAAATTCTAACGATTAATAAGATTGATACAGTAAATAAAAAGGATGAATTATTGTCTATTGTTGATAGATCAAAGGCAATATGTGAATTTGATGAATATATCCCAATAAGTGCTCTTACAGGGGAAAATACTGATGTATTATTGGAATGTATTGTCAATATGCTGCCTGAGTCCCCTCCTTATTATCCAGTTGATCAACTAACGGATAAAACGGAAAGGTTTCATGTGGCGGAAATAATAAGGGAAAAAATACTATTGAATACTCGCGATGAGATTCCCCATTCTATCGCCGTGGTAATAGAGGATTTTAACGATGAAGAAAGTCCCGATAGAGTGAACATAAGAGCAGTTATATACGTTGAAAGAGAAAGTCAAAAAAAGATAATCATAGGAAAGCAAGGTTCAATGCTGAAGAAAATCGGTACAGAGGCGAGATTGGATATAGAAAAGTTCCTTGGGAGACATGTTTACCTTGAACTATGGGTAAAGGTATATGAAAAATGGAGAAAGAATGATTATGCATTGAGACTGTTTGGCTATAAATAAATAATAGTTTTTAGATTAAGCAAAATTATAAATTGTTTAAAATATTTATTGCATTAGTAGAATTAGAATTTTAAAATAAAGCATATTTGATACTATGTTAATAAAAAGAATCCTTTTTATAATAGTTTTTTTGCAAAGTATTGTATTTGCTCAGAGTAATGCAAGCATTTATGGCTTTGTGCGTGAGAAAGCTACAGGCGAACCGTTATCTTATGTTAATGTTTTTTTGAAGGGGACTGACTTTGGAGCTCCTACCAATAGTGAAGGCTACTATTCGATTTCATTTGTTCCTGCTGGTGAATATGAAATTGTTGTCTCTATGATTGGTTATGAAACTATCACAAAAAAGGCGAAAGTTGAAGCAGGGAAGGATTATAGATATGATTTTTTTATGAATATATCGCCTGTAGCTGGGGAGAAAATTACAGTAGTTGCTGAGAGAGAAAAGTTTAAGGAATCTCTAACAGTAAGTGGTTTTACATTCTCCATGAAGAGTATAAATAGTATCCCAGGGTTTATGGAATCGGATGTATTAAGAGCTATACAGCATCTCCCAGGAGTGCAATCAATTACTGATTATACGGCGGCGTTGTATGTTAGAGGTGGTACTCCAGATCAAAATCTTGTTATGATAGATGGGATCCCTATCTATAATCCATTTCACCTGGGCGCGATTTTTTCAACTTTTAATACCGATGCAATAAAGGAAGCCGAATTTATTGCAGGTGGATTTCCTGTGGAGTATGGTGATAGGATTGGTTCAGTTATTAATATTGTTCAAAGGGATGGAAATGCTAACCAGATAAAAGGAAATGCCAATGTTTCACTAATTTCAAGTAAGATACTTTTGGAAGGACCTCTAAAAATTTCTAAAAATATAACAGGTACGTGGATGATAGGAGGCAGGAGAACATATTTTGATAAAATGTTTGATGGGGTAAATTTCATAGTTGAAAAAATATCAGGGGAAGAAAATAGTTTAAAATTTCCATATTATTTTTATGATTTTAATAACAAGATAAATTTAAATATAGGAAATAACTACAGAATCACTTTGATATCGTTTTACGGAGATGATGTGTTTTACTATAAGCATAGAGATGAATATAGCTACGAATACCCGGAATTTAATGAGTATTCGTATCATAAAGAGAGTGGTGAATTTACAGTAAAATGGGGTAATCGGGCAAATGGAATCATATGGCGGTGGTTACTGAGCCCAAGATTAGTTGTTAAGAATTATTTGTACAACACAAGGTTTAGATTTTTCGTTGATGTATGGGGTAGGGAAAGTGAATATTATATAGCTGAACGAGATACAAATAGATCAAAAGTAAATTATGGTTTTAATACTTATGATTACATATCTGAAAACTCCTATAATATATCATTTTCCTATAAGTTATCTCCAAAGCATTTGGTATTATCTGGATGTGATATTAAATGGTATGACTATAATCTTGGAATGGAGATCTATGGTAAGGAATGGGAAGATACTTTATTATATTCAAATATTTATATGAAACCGTTAGATATGAAATATCATCCATTTGAGTATCATTTTTACATACAGGACAAATGGGAGATAAATCCTTTATTATTCTGCCAATTTGGGTTGAGGAGTTCGAAAAACACAAACCAAACAAAATTTTATAATGATCCACGTTTTAATATCAAATACATGATAACAGAAAACTTATCAACAAAGTTTTCATGGGGGATTTATCACCAGTATTTAACAACGGCTAATCCGCCTGATGAAACCCTTAGACTTCTTGATGTGTGGTTACCTGTGGCTCGTGGTCATTTACCTATTAAAGCAATTCATAATATACTTGGGTTTGAATATCTACTGCCTAATAATTCATATTTCAGAATTGAAGGCTACTATAAAGATTATAAGAATCTACTTGAATTAAAAGCAGAAAAAATAACTGTAGAAGAAGAGGATGAAGGTATTGTTTTTAAACATGTTAATGAGTTTAGAAATGCAAAGGCTTATTCTTATGGTCTGGAAATATTGTACAAGAAAACGTCTGGCAAAATCCAAGGCTGGATTGGTTACAGCTATGCAGTTGTAAAGAAAAAATTGGAAGATGGGAATAAATGGTTTTTCCCTAAGTATGATAGGAGACACTCATTAAATATTGTGGGATTTATTAAACTGAAAAATAATTTAAAATTAGGTACAACTCTGACATATTGCAGTGGTAATCCATATACTCCGATAGTTGGTAAGATTAAGGAATTTTATATATTAATGGGAGGTGGTTATTACAGATATTTTGATTTATATGTCAATAATTTGTGGTTATTGGGAGAAAAAAATAGCGCAAGGTATCCTTATTATTTTAGACTGGATATCGGGATAATGAAAAGGAAGGAAAAAAGTTGGGGTTCTTATGAATGGTATTTCCATATTATAAATGTTACAATGAGGTTAAATGTGATGACTTATATATATGAAGAACCTTATTATGAAGATGAAGTTATATATGAGGGGAAAAAACCTACTGTTGTAAAGTATCCAATACCAATGTTTCCGATTATGCCTACATTTGGAGTGAAATTTGAATTCTAAGAATATATTAGTTAGTAAAATATTATGTTTGTTTATTTCAATTACATTACTTATGATAAGTGATTGTTTTAATTATAAACCTGAAGAGGTTACAGCAGATTATGAACCTGAGCTCTTAATCGCAGGCTTTATACGTGTTGATACAATGCCGAGTTTTGTTGTTGTAAATCGCACATTAAGATTAGATGAGACTGAATCCGTTGTTGTAGATACGGATACAGTATACTGGAATGGATATCGCTATACTGTTTATAAGAAGAAAAGCACATGGGATGTTGATAGCGCAGAAGTTATTGTATATGACGGAGATAAAAATTATAGATTTAATCCTTTATGTATAGATGAATTGAGGTATGATAAAGAGGATTCTCTTATCTATGAGAAATTAGGAGATTTAAAAGGTTTTTATAGTGTTGATGTAGTCTATGTTGATACTACTTTTAACTTTAAACCTGAAGGAAATAAGACATATTACTTAGAAGTAAAGACTAAAGACGGTAAGATAGCTACAGGACAGACGACAACTCCTTCTGAGATATATGTAGATGAAAGCCTTATCCCTGATACTCTTTACTATGGTGATGTCGTAAAACTAAAATTCAGAGTAAAAAATGCTAGTTATGTAGAGATTGATGCAGGTTTTTATTATTACGCTACTTACAGACCTTTTAATTCAGATACGACTATTAATATTTTATTAAAAGATCCCGGATATGATATATATAGTTATTCTTCAACTGATACAATTTATTTTGATATATCGATTTTTGCTTATGACGAGAATTATTATAAATATTTTATTGAAAGGCCAATAAATGACCTTTTTGTCAGTTTGTTTTTAGGCGAAGGACAACCGGGGTATTCAGCGGGAGTAGAGGGCAGTTACGGCTTTTTTGCAAGTTACTCTTGTAAATTTGTACTAAGAACCCTTATTAAATCTTATTAAATGTAAAGAATACCAGTTATGAACAGATCTCTAAGTTTTTTCTGCATTTATGCATGATTATTGTTGCTATAGTCAGGCTAAGAAGACCAGCTGTTGCATTGCCTAATACAATGCCCCACCATACCCCTGGAGAACCCAATTTGATTACTATACTGAGTATATACGCCAATGGTACATTCAAAAGGATCGTTCTTGTTAATGTTATAATTAAAGCAAGAAAACCTCTTCTTATTCCCTGAAACATTGCTGAGGTTAGCATCCCAAGTGGTATAAAAGGGTAAAAGGCACACATTACCTTTAGAAAATGAATCAGGTCTTCTGAAATTCTCCTTGTTTCCGGAGCATAGGTAAAAATAAAGGATACTGGTTTTGCAAAGGTAAAAAGTAAAATTCCAGCTATCACTTCTATAATGAGGCCAGTTCGTATAGCGTAAAAATATGCAGTTTTTAATTTTTTATACTCTTTTGCTCCATAGGCAGCACCTGTAACAGCTGTTACTCCCATTGCCATTCCGATCATTGGTAGTGTGCCTATCATTACGATACGCCAGCCAGAGGTGAATACGGCAACTCCGTCTGTCCCCCCTGCCTTAATAGCGATTAGATTGATAAAGAACATTGAAAAAGCATTCCCCATTTGAATCATTGACGATGGTATACCAACAGAGAATATTTCCCTTAAAATTTCCTTTGTAAATTTAAATTCATTGAAATGTATTGACACAAAAGTTTTTTTCTGAAAGAAAAGCCAATATATGAATAGTGCGGAAACCAGAGCCATCGATAAAATTGATGCTAATGCTGCCCCAACTACACCAAGTTTTAAAACATAAATGAACATCGGGTCAAGGATTATATTCAATATTGAGCCGGAAACCATTGCCCACATTGCCTTTTTAGTGTCACCTTCCCCTCTTAAAATTGCATTTGAAATATTTGAGAAGAAGAGAAATATAGTACCAGCTAGTATGACTCTACCATACTGTGTTGTAAGAAAAGATATGTTTTTAGCACCAAGATTTCTTATAATCGTCTCAAGAAAAGGCAGTAGTGGAATGCTTATTATTAGACTTGCAATAAAGGAAAGAACAATTGATTGTATTGCTATTTTGTCTGCAGAGGCTTTGTCTTTTGCACCTATTTTTCTTGAAATGGCGGAGCTTGCCCCCACGCCTATGCCACCAGCTAGCGACATTAAAATGAAATAAATAGGAAAGAAGAACCCTATTGCGGCGAGGGAATCAGGTCCCAATCCGGATACCCAGATTGCATCGGCAACATTATATGCAGTCTGTGCTATCATACCTATTGTCATAGGTATGGATAGTTTTATTATCGCTTTTTTGGGATTCCCAAGGAGTGTTTTTACTCCAATGGTGATTTTTTCACCTTCCATCTTTCTATTATTGAATAGGGTAATAATTAAAAAATCGGGTAATTTATGGAAAAATTTTTATTTTTTATATGGTAATCCAGATTTAACCCAAGCCTCAAAACCGCCTTCTATATTATATATTCTATTAAAACCTAATTCACTCATTATCTCGCATGAAAGTGCACTTCTTCCCCCTGATTTGCAGTATAAGATATAAATTTTATTTTTATCAAGTCCAGATACATCCTTTTTAAAATTGTCACTATAGTAATTAATATTTATAGCACTATCAATGTATCCTTCAGAGTATTCTCTCTTTGTTCTTACATCAAGAACGATTATTGAGTGTGAAAGTTTTGGATTTGTGAGCATTTGATAGGCACTGTCTGGTGAAATATTAAAGTATTTTTGCTCTGATTCAACCTCCTTCTTTTTTTCGATATTTTTTTCGCAATTAATTAATATTAGAGATGTAGTAACAATTAAAGAAATGAAAGTCAAAATAAATTTTGAATTTCTCATTTTCTCCCCCTATTTCTTGATGGATTTTCCGTTTAAATTTTTAATAGTCTACTTTCGAGATGCTTTTGCTTCTGATAGACGGATGAAATGTTTTCTTTCTTCATTGATTATATCATTGATTAATTTTTTATCAACTTCGGAGATAAGCTCAATTATCTCTTTGTAATAAAGAATTGATTTTAATTCAACCTCTATTGCATAATTCAGTGCCCTATCAAGAGTATCAACTTTTTCTATTTCTGATTCGACTGATTCAGGGAAGATAACTTCTTTTAGGTATTCGTCTATGTAATTGAAGAACTCACCGGGATAAGATTCAGATATTTTTATATTTCCAAGTCTTGCTTCCATATTCTCAAAAACTTTTTTATGTTCTAGTTCCTGATTTGCAAGATCAACAAATAAACTTTTGATATTGGTATCGTCAAATTTTTCCGAGACTTTGCGGTAAAAATATTCACCATTTTCTTCGATTTTGATTGCAAATTCGAATACTTCTTTTGCTGTTAAAAGTCCCATTATCTCCCCCTATTTTAAATCTTACAATGTATTTAGCTTTTCAATAATTTTGTTTGCAAGTTCCTCAATTTTTGTAAAATCTTCTTTTTTAGGATACCCTTTTATTAAAAATGGATCAATTATTTCTGCTTTAAGATTACTCATCATAGAGGTAGCTACTTCAAGTGCTTTGCCGCCCCATCCGTAGGAACCGATAATGGATATATACTTTGTCTTTGGTCTAAGAGCGTTGATCAGGTATAGTGCATAAGCTGCAGGTGGATGTAAACCTGTTAGTACAGTCGGTGTTGCAAGTATAATAGCTGCGGCATCTACAAGTTTTATTGCAAGTTGACCGATATCAGCTACTGTAAGATTTATGGGAGTTACTGTTACCCCTTTATTTAATAGATAATCTACAAGATATTCTACAATTGCTTTTGTACTACCATGCATAGATACATATGGTATCAGTATCTCTTTTTTTACATTGTCAGAGATCCAGTCTTTATATGCATTTATTATAAAATCTGGATTATTATAAATAGGGCCGTGACTTGGTGCGATAATATCAAATTTGAATTTTTCGATTTTTCTAAGATTGTTTTTAATAATGCTTCTAAAAGGCATCATGATCTCTGCATAGTATCTTTTTGCTGGTTCATGTATAGTTTCTTCATCAGTATAAAGATCTGAGGTGGCAAGGTGGGAGCCGAAGAAATCGCAGGTAAACAGGACCTTATCTTCCTTTAGATAGGTAACCATTGTTTCTGGCCAATGGACCCATGGAGTTAATATGAATTGCAAAGTTTTATTTCCAAGGTTTAGTTCATCCTTGTCGTCTATTACAATGAATCTGTTATCCGGAATTAAAAGAAGGTCTTTTAAAAATACAACGTTTTTGGCATTCGTAACTACTTTAGCATCAGGGAATTTTTCAAGTATATGGGGAATTAGTCCAGAATGATCCTGTTCTGCGTGGTTCGAAATTATATAATCAATTTTGTCGGCACCTGTTCGTGAAAGCTGTGAGAAAAAATTTTTCTCCATAGATGGGTCGGCTGTATCTATAAGGGCTATCTTGTCACTTCCTTTAATAAGGTAAGCATTGTACGAGGTGCCATCGGGTAGTGGGATAAGCTCATCAAATAGTCTTCTATCCCAGTGCCTTACCCCAATATAGAATATATCATCTTTTATCTTCTGGATTGTCATGTATGTTTCCTCCTTGGAATTAGTCCTGAACGATTAATCTTCTACAGGTTCAAATTCCTCTTTTCCTGCGCCACATACGGGGCATACCCAATCATCAGGTAATTCTTCGAAAGGCGTCCCGGGATCGATATCACCATCCGAATCGCCTACTTCTGGATCATATACGTAACCGCATACTTTACATTCATACTTTTTCATTATTTTACCCTTCTAATCGTCCAGTAGTCTTTTTTCACCTTTTAAGTTTTTTATCTTAGTTACATCCTGAGTCACCTCAATTACTCCAAGATACCGTCCGTTTTTATCCCTGACAGGGAAATATCTAATATAAATCAATCTATCATTCATATTAATCCAAAAGTCAGCAGATTCTCTTCTATTATTTTTAAAGTCCTCAATAATCTTATTCACAATGTGGATACTCTTCTGAGGATGACATTGCTGTACTTTTCGTCCTATTACTGCTTTAGTCCTTGCAAAAATTCTTTCTTTTGATTGGTTGAAATACCTTACTTCATCATTTGCGTCAACAAATGTTATATCAATAGGTAGGGAGTTCAATATTGCTTCTATCTCTTCTTTTTTAAATTTACCAGTGTCAAGTTGAATCCACCCCTCATCCCCGCTTGATTTGGCAACAACTGCTTCTTCAATATCTATTTTAAATTCACCAGGTTCCGGTGTGAAACAGCAGTAGCCTATCTTATCAAAATCTTTTCTTATAGTGACCCATTCATTATCTGTTATTACTCGAAGAGCAGTTGGAAAGAGGATGTTGTTTTCTTTATAAAAGTGGCTTGATAGTAGTTCGTGTAGTTGTTTCGTGAGATTTTTTAATTCTTCAGTAGCTATGTACTCTTTTTTATCTGCAATAGAATAAATTTGTTTTTTTAAAGCTCTAATATTATCGTGTTCCATCCACATTATAGCTGGAGGTTGTGTTATACCATGCTTCTCTAAAAATGGGAAGAGAGCATTTTCCTCTCGAATGTAGTGCTTTTCCGATTCCTTTAAATGTTCGATTATATGGTCAAATTTTTCCGGGGCAATGTTTCCTGAGTTAATCATTTCTTTTAATTTTTCAGAGAAATCAATAAGACGATCGTGTTCATTATACAGAATTTGTATGGGGTGGCTATTATCGAGATTTTTAGGCTTTGATTTTTCTAATGACTCTTTCATTAACGCTATATGGGCATCGCATAATTTATGAACCTCATCAACTGGCATGCCGTCTCTAATAAGTTCCTCCTCAATCTTTGCCAATTGATCGGGATTTATATCGCCAATGTATTTTGAGAATTCCTTTTTTGCTTCTTCTAGTGGATATCCCTGATGTAGTTTTTTTATTAACTCTTTAATCTTTTCTTTTTTACCCTCGATGCCGAAGATATCACTCATAGATTTTTCTCCTTACGTTGCTTGATGTTTTTATTTTAACTAAAAGACCTGTTCGACCCTTTTTACTTCTGGCACCTCTTCCTTTAGTCTGTTTTCGATGCCCATTCTTAAAGTGTAGGTGCTCATGGGACAGCCTCCACAGGCACCGGTTAAACGGAGTTTTACTATACCGTCTTCAGTTACTTCAACAAGTTCCACATCCCCTCCATCTGCCTGGAGATATGGCCTTAGGGACTCAATTACTTTTTCTATTTTTTCTTTCATGATTTTTGCTCCTGTTTAATTTTAAAATTTTTTAAAGATTTCTTTTTTTGCTTTGCATATTGGACATTCATCAGGTGGTATTCCCACATGTGTATAACCGCAGACAGGGCAGATATAAATATCTTCTATTTCGATATCCTGCTCTTTTTCAACAACTGTTTTTGAATCTCGGTACATTTTCTCGTGAATTTTCTCAGCCTCTAGTGCATAGTGAAAAGATTGGACAGCTAGATTTTCATTTTGAAGCTGAGCAGAATTTTTAAAAACCGGGTACATTTCGGTTACTTCATAATGTTCACCCTCTATGCAGGATTGTATATTAGCTGGTAAATCATCAGTGAAGATTCCTAGGATTCTTGCATGATTTGTTGCATGAACCTGCTCTGCATAGGCAATAGCTTTAAACATTCTTGCGAGATTTTTATATCCCTTTTTCTCGGCTATTTCGCTATAAATAATATATTTCATATGAGCCATGGACTCCCCGGCAAAGGCGTCCTTTAGAAATTGTTCTGTCATTTTTTTCATTTTATTCACTTTCTTCACTTTTCTGGCAGTCTTTGCATATGCCTTTGAAATATCCATGTATTTCCTGTATTAGATGACCTCTGACTTTTGCATATTTTCCCTCAGCAAGCGGGCATCTTACGTTAATGTCAAAAATTCTTCCACACTTTTTACATAAAAAATGGTGATGATTTTTGCGTTTTATTTCATATCGAGCTTCGCTACCTGTGATTAGAATTTCATCTGCTATCCCCGCTTCGACAAATCCGGCAAGGGTGTTGTATACAGTAGTTCTACTTGCTGTCGGGATATCTTTTCTTATTTCTTTAAAAATGTTATCGACAGTCGGATGATCCTCATTTTCAGATAGTATCTGGTATATTCTCACTCGCGGGTAAGTTGGCTTAATTCCCTTTTCACTTAATATTTTCTTAACTTCATCAATTGTAATCATTACAAAAGTATATTAATTACAAATATAATTAATGTCAAGAAATTTTATTTAAATATGTCTCCTGTCTCATTATACCAGAATATAAAATCAATATAATAAATTGGTATACCCAGGTTTTTTGAAAAATTATAAATCCTTTTTTCAATATATAAATAATGACGTCGGCTCATGCTATAATCAATACTATCTATTATACCGTATTTTTTTAAATTTTTCAATATATGTCTGTCAAGTATTGCAAGTTTTCTGCCTATCCAAATATTTCTTAGAAAATGACTTGCCTCTTTATAACCAAACCCTTTAATGTTTTTTACAAGTATCTCTCTTATTCTCTTTACATCATTATCTGTTTTTATTATTTCTAAAATCTTATCTATTTTCCCATTATCTAAGTCTAATCTCAGTTGAGATAGGTAGCTGAGTTTGTTATTTGGAAATCTTACACCATACAGACAATTTTTTAAAGTGCTTTTGTTCAAGTTTATAAATGCGTTGGTTTCTTTTATCTTTTTTACCGTTTCCCAGCAGACCCTTGCTTTCGATTGAGGGGTCAAAATGCAAAATATTAGTTCAAATAAAATTTCATATTTATCAAATCTATCCCAGATATTTTTAAATTCCAGCAGACGGTTATCTATTTGTAGTTTTAGCTTTTTGTATAATTTTTGAAGAGTATCGAATTCACCCACATTATACTCAAAGTTTAACATTAATATTATGAATAAATCACTGATTTATAAACTTAAAACTGAGCAATCTAAAAATTTATTACTCATTAATCCGAGGATATGATTTAGTTTAAATATTCTCTCAGTATATAATCCCGTGAAGTAAATAGGGGGCTTAAAAATCAAAATGGATATTTCATGTCCTCAAGCTTGACATATGTTTAAATTAGAAATGTTGTAAATGTTGTGTTACTGTAAACCTATACTGGTTTGGATCAGTTTTGAAAATCTGATGCAATATAATATTATGTACTTTTTATTTTAATTTTTATATTAGCCTATAAAATGAAATCTATGAGTGCTAATATGGAGGAGATGAATAAAAATGAATAGTCGTATAACAATTGGTATAATATTAATAGCGATTGGAATTGTTTTTCTAATTGGAAATTTTGATATTTTTGATTTTGAGAATATATGGCCAGTTGTGATGACTATCCCGGGTTTTGTTTTATTATATCTTACATTTATGAAAAAAGAAAAAGGTTTTGCTGTACCGGGAACAATACTAACAGTTCTGGGAATATATTTTCTTTACGAATCCTACAATAACTGGAATACTATTGATGAGCTGTGGCCTATCTTTATAATAACACCTGGTCTTGGATTTATAGTTATGCATTTTGTGGAAAAGATGAAGAAGGATTAAACTTCTATGCCAAGCTCATCGATTTTTCTATATAGCGATGAAAGTCCGATTCCTAAAATTTTTGATGCTTTCACTTTATCATTTCCTGTTCTTCTCATGATAGCAAGTATATGTTGTCTTTCAAATTGTCTTACAGCGGATTTAAGCTCATCAGGATAGCCTTCATGTACCTGACTTGCTGTATGTGGTGGTAAATCTTTCAGTGTAATATAGTCACCTTCACATAAAAGAACTGCGCGTTCTATCATATTTTCCAATTCTCTTACCTCACCTTTGTAATTATAGTTCATCAGAACTTTCATTGTTTCGTTATCAACTCCACGTACTTTTCTTTTTAATTCATGGTTGTATTTTCTGATGAAGTGTTCAATTAGAAGAGGTATGTCCTCTCTTCTTTCGTTCAGTGAAGGAAGATGTATTTCTATAATATTTAATCTATAGTAGAGGTCTTCCCTGAAATTTCCTTCTTCAATTTCTTTCTTGAGATCCTTGTTGGTTGCAGATAAAACTCTTACATCTACTTTTAATGTTGTATTACTTCCTAGAGGTTTTATTTCCTTTGATTCAATAGCTCTTAGAAGCTTTACCTGTATATGAATGGGTATTTCTCCAACCTCATCAAGAAAAAGAGTTCCGCCATTAGCAGCACGAAAAACCCCGTCTTTATCCATAGTAGCACCGGTGAAGCTACCTTTTTTGAATCCAAACAGCTCGCTTTCAAAGAGATTTTCTGGTATAGCGCCACAATTAATCGGAATAAAAGGTGCATTCGCTCTCGGACTTGCTTGGTGAATAGCTCTGGCAACCAGTTCTTTCCCGGTTCCACTTTTTCCTGTTATCAATATGTTTGAGTTTGAATTTGCTACTTTTTTTATAAGTTGAAATACATTTTGAATTGCGGGACTTTTTCCAATTATTATGTTTTCATTGAATTTAGAATGAATTTCCTTTCTTAGATATTGTACTTCAAGATTAAGTTGCTGATATTGCTTTATCCTTTTTACTCTCATAATGACTTCATCGAAGTCCACCGGTTTAATGAGATAATCGACAGCACCGCGTCTTAGAGCTTCTATTGCAGTTTCTACAGTTGCGTAGGCAGTGATTATTATTGTCAGAGTTTTGGGGCTTATTCTATTGGTTGTTTCTAAAACTTCCATTCCATTTTTCTTTGGCATTTTAATATCCACGATCAATATATCGAAATTTTCTTTTTCGATAAGTTTTATTGCCTCTTCTCCATCTGCTGCTGTATTACATTCAAATCCTTCTTCAGAGAGTACAGTATACAATGAGTTCCTTAGCTCTCTTTCATCATCAGCTATAAGTATTCTTGTCATTTAATTACCTCACTTTTATCTATTGGGATATTTATAGTAAACTTTGTGCCTTCACCAGGAGTGCTTTCTACCTTTATATTTCCACCTATACTAGAAATTATACCGTGACTCACAGAGAGACCCAATCCAGTGCCGTAGCCGACATCCTTTGTTGTAAAGAACGGTTCAAATATTCTATCAATTATATCAGGATTTATACCTTCACCATCATCAATAATTTCTATTGAGACATAGCTGTCATTTGCATAAGTGTTTACATGGATATTTCCACTTTCTTTGTCTTTACACGCATCAATAGAATTTAGAAGCATATTCATAACAACCTGGTGTATCTGATCAGGGACAAGATAAATCAGAGGAACATCCGGGTTTAGATTTATATGAAAATTTATTTTTTCACATCTAACGTCATATTTTAAAAGACCGACGGCAGAGCTTATTATTTCATTAATCTGAACTTTTGTTTTTTCTCCAGTTGTTGGTCTTGAAAAATCAACGAGCTCTTTTACTATTCTGTTTATTCTATTTATGTTTTCTCTAATCTTCTTTAGGCTTTCCTGTATGAAGTTATCAGTGGTTTTTCTTTGTATAAGCTGAACAAGTGACTGAATTGATGATAAAGGATTGCTAACCTCATGTGCAACCCCAGCGGCAAGATGGCCAAGAGTTGCAAGTTTTTCTGACTGCATTAGTTTGCCTTCAACAGCAGATATTTCCAGTAAGTCCCTTATTATTATAATTCTTTCTGAGATTTTTTTCATACTCTTATTAAGAAATATATCAGTTAGTTCCATTCTTCTCATTTTTCCGTTTTTCAATTGCATATCTGTTTCACATATTTTTATGCCAGATGGATTTATGGTACAAATTTCTGCGATTACACTACTTGCTTTCCCAGGAAAAAGTATTGAAATATCTTTATTGATAATTTCACTCTTTTTCCATCCGAATATTTCTTCAGCCTTTTTATTCCAGAATTTTATATTGTTTTTTTCATTCACCAGTAAAACTCCACATGTAAGGTTATCAGCAAGCTGTTCAAATAATTTCATATTATGCAAATTTTTTTGTGGTAGCCTCTTAAAAATGGTCATTATAAAATATAGAAGAGCAGATATCTGGAATAGAATCCCTAGTATTAAAAATGTTGGCTCGCTAATTTTTACTTGAAAGAAGTATAGTAATTCTATGGATAAGCCTGAAACAAATAGAACGGTAAAAATTATAATGAACGTTTCTTTGACTTTCATATTACCGCCTAAATTTATTTATTTTTATCATTTTTAAAAATTAAGAAAGCTTAATTTCAACCAGCTTTTTCAGAAATGAGATTTCATTGTTTATTGAAAGAGGTATTATAAATTTATTTCCATTGACTTTATAGAGTATTGAATTTAATTTCACAGGGCATTTAGGTGATTATGAGCGAGAAGGAAGAATTAGAAAAACTACGAAAAGAAGTACTTGAGCGAGGCGATCTTCCGCGCCATATTGCTATAATAATGGATGGTAATGGAAGATGGGCGAAGGAAAGGGGCTTGCCAAGAATAGCCGGGCACAATGAAGGGATAAATTCTGTTCGAGAGGTAACCAGAGAATGTGGACAAATTGGTATTGAAGTCTTAACTTTATATACTTTTTCAGTTGAAAATTGGGCAAGACCAAAAAGTGAGGTAAATGCTCTTATGAATCTATTATTGAGAACTATTCAGAATGAGATTGGTGAGTTGATGGAAAACAATGTTAAACTGGTGACTATAGGGCACTTAGAGGATTTACCTGAAAAACCGAAGCAGGGTTTGCTTGAGGCAATAGAAAAAACCAGCAATAATACAGGTTTGATTTTAAATCTTGCAATATCCTATGGTGGAAGGCTTGAGATAATCGATGCGGTAAAGCAGATTGCAAAAATGGTTAAAGACGGAAGGTTGGAACCAGAAGATATTAATGATAACATTTTCTCTCAATATTTGTATACAAGAGACTTGCCTGACCCTGATTTGCTAATTCGGACAAGTGGTGAGTCAAGGGTCAGTAATTTCCTATTATGGCAAATTGCCTATACGGAGCTATACATAACGCCGGTCTACTGGCCAGCTTTTAGAAGGAAGGAGCTTTTAACTGCTATTCTTGATTTTCAGAAAAGGGAAAGAAGGTTTGGTAAAATAAGTGAACAACTAAGGCCGTAAATGAAAAGAATTATTTTTGTTATTATTTCAATTTTTATTATGTATGCATTTCCACAGGAGAAAGCTAAAATTTTAGGTATTACTGTTAAAGGTAACAAAACCATTAAGGAGGAAAGTATAAAACTTCAATCAGGATTATTTGAGGGGAAAAGTATTGGAATTGAGGGTATCCAGAATGCAATAAAGCGATTATGGAATTTAAAGTTATTCTCTGATATTAAAATTTATCTTGATAAAGCGACAAGTGATGGGGTTTTTCTAATAATAGAGGTTAAAGAATATCCAAGGCTTGGTAATGTAAGTATTACAGGAAATAAAAAAATAAGCAAAAATAAGATAAAGGATCAAATAAAACTGATTAAGGGACAGGTATTATCAAATAGTAGAATTTTTTCAGTAAGAAAGAAAATTATTGATCTGTATAAAGAGGAAGGGTTTTTGAACGCTAAAGTTGAAATTGAGACTAAAAAGACTGCCGATGAAAATGTTGTGGATCTGGTGGTCAGGATAAGAGAAAACAAAAAAGTAAGAATTGGTGATATAGTATTTACAGGAAATAAAGCTTTTTCCGATTCACGATTAAGAAGGGTGATGAAAGAGACCCACAAAAGGAATCTTTTTCTATTAAGAATTGGTGAGTTTAAGAAAGATAAGTATGAAGAGGATAAGGAAAATGTTTTAAAATTTTACAGAAATCATGGGTATAGAGATGTTGAAATATTATATGATACAATTAAGTATGCTAAAAATGGAAAGAGGATGATCATAGAAATAGGGATATATGAAGGTCCTCAGTATAAATACAGAAATTTTGAATTCGTTGGAAATAGACTTTATTCGGACAGCGAGCTAATGAGAGTTTTAAATTTAAAGCGAGGTGATGTTTATAATGAAGAAGAATTTCAACGGGCAATTTATGAGAGACTGAACGGTCTATATATGGATCAGGGTTATCTATTTTTTCAGGTAGATCCCAAATTAATACCTGTTGATGATGATAGCCTCGATGTAAATATATTCATAACAGAAAATAAAATTGTTAAGGTTAATAAGATAAATATATATGGTAATGATAAAACCCATGAGAATGTTATAAGAAGGGAGCTTTTTATTTATCCCGGTGACATTTTTAGGAGAGATGTCTTAATACGAAGCCAGCGAAATATATTCTTACTTAATTATTTTAGTAATGTTGAGCCAAATATAATACCAGTAGATGAAGATAAGGTTGATCTGGAAATCAAGGTTGAGGAAAAATCATCTGATAGAGCAAATCTTTCTTTTAGTTATAGTGAACTTTACGGTTTGGTTGGTGGAGGTGGATTAGAGTTTACAAATTTTCGAGGTAGAGGACAAAGATTATCTTTAATGTATCAACGGGGAACGGGATATTCTTTTTATACAGGTACAGCTCCAGGATATGAGTCTTTTAGCATCAGTTTTACTGAGCCCTATGTTTTTGGGACACCGAATCTTTTCGGATTTTCTATATTTTATTATCAAAGAGGTGGAGGTGCTTACTATTATCCTTTTGATCTTGATCAACAGGGATTTTCTTTGAGATGGGGAAGGAGATTCAGATGGCCCGATAGATATTTCAGAGGGACATGGATTCTCAATGTAAGTAAGAAAAAATATAAAAATGTATCTCAATCATACATAGAGAGAGTACTATATGGTGAAGACAATCCCAGAGGAGTTAGCATTACTCAAATTATTAGAAGGGATAGCAGGGATAAGCCAGAGTTTCCGACAACAGGTTCCGTTCTGGAGGTTGTAAATACACTCTCTGGTGGTGTACTAGGTGGAAATGAGGAATTTCATAAGCATCAATTTTCCATAGAGTTTTATACTCCGACTTTCTGGAAACTAGTATTATTTAATCACTTGGAATTTGGTATAATAAAAAGGCTGCATAAGGAGTCTTTTTTGCCACCAGATGAAAGGTTTTATTTGGGTGGCTCTGGTATCTACTATGGTATAGCCCTGCGTGGTTATGATGATTTATCAATTGGTCCTCGGCAGAGTTGGGGGGCGGTTAGTCCATATGGTGGTGAGACATATCTTAAATATACTTTTGAATATAGGATGGGATTGTCAGAGAATCCAACTATATATTTGTTGACGTTTTTTGAAGCTGGAAATACGTGGAAAAGTCTCTCTGTTACGGATCCTTTTGATTTGAAAAGGTCACTGGGTGTGGGAGTGAGATTTTTTATGCCAGCCATTGGAATGATTGGATTTGATTTTGGATATGGATTTGATGATGTAGACGAGCCTGGTACTGAAGGATGGGGTAAGCCAGAGGGCTGGAAGACACATTTTATATTTGGGATGCCATTTTAAAGAATTAAAATTTATATGAGGAGGTTAAAAGTGAAAAGATTTGGATTATTTGCTATTATTGCTATTTGTCTGATAATTCTTGCCGGGAATCTAAATGCCCAGTTAAAAATAGGTTATGTTAATTCAGAAGTGATTTTAAAAGAGTATGATGAGGCAAGAGAGGCACAGGCAAAGCTTGATATGGAAGCTAAGAAGATTCAGGATGAATATCAGAGAATGCTTGCAAAACTTGATAGCTTACAGAGAGAATATGAAAGGCAAAGACTGATAATGAGTGAGGCGCGAAGGACTGAGAAAGAAAATGAAATCGCATCTCTTCAGAGAGAAATACAGGAATATCAAATTAAAAAGCTCGGACCTGATGGTGAAATTTATAAAAAGCAGGCAGAGTATGTCGGTCCTGTGCTTGAAAAGATAAGGAAGGTTATTCAAAAAATCGGTGAAGAGGGAAAATATGATTATATTTTTGATTCGGTAGCTGGGAATATTTTATTTGCAGATCCTGCTCATGATTTAACTGATCAAGTGTTATATGAATTGAAAAGAATGCAATAGATAGTATGAAATTTACATTGGCACAGATTACTGAGCTTATTAAAGGCAAGCTCGAAGGAGATGAAAATATTGTAATTACAGATGTGGCGGAGATTCAAAACGCTATAGATGGTCAAATAAGCTTTTTACACAATCCTAAGTATTATAAATACATTGGTGTGACAAAAGCGAGTGCGGTAATTGTCCCCAATAATTTTAAAGGAAGTTATAAGAACCTGATATATGTTGATAATCCAAACTATGCTTTTTCTCTTTTGATAAAAAAGTTTCGTCCTGAGCCGTCTTTGCCAGAGCCAGATGTGGATAAAACTGCAATTATTAGCAATAAGGCTAGTGTTTCTAATAAAGCTTATATAGGACCATATGTTGTCATTGAAGAGGATGCGATCATTGAAGATGGTGTGGTAGCTTATGGTCATTCCTACATAGGCAAAGGGGTATCAATAGGTGCGAATACAGTTATCTATCCAAATGTGACTATTTATAGAAATTGCCATATTGGAAGAAATGTGATGATACACTCGGGAACTGTAATAGGTAGTGATGGCTTTGGTTTTACTCAGGTAGGTGGAAGAGTGGAAAAAATCCCTCAGGCTGGTGGGGTGATCATAGAGGATGATGTAGAAATAGGTGCAAATTGTACTATTGATAGGGCTACTATAGGCAATACTGTCGTAGGAATGGGTACAAAGTTAGATAATTTGATTCAGATAGGTCACAATGTTAAGATTGGCAAATTTTGTCTTTTTGCTGCGCAGACAGGAATTGCAGGTAGTACAACAATTGAAGACGGAGTGCTATGTGGTGGGCAGGTCGGTATATCTGGCCATCTTCACATTGGAAAGGGTGCAAAAATAGCTGCTCAATCAGGTGTTTCGAAGGATATACCACCTGGAGCTACTGTATTTGGATATCCAGCGAGAAATGCAATGAAAGTAAATAGAGAACTAGCTTATATCAGTTCTCTACCAAATTTGTTTAAAAAAGTTAAAGAAATAGAGGAAAAACTGAAAAAGGGAACTGAAAATGAGAAGTAATCAGAGGACCATCAAGAATGAGGTAAGCGTATCTGGTATAGGATTACATACAGGAGTCGAAAGCACTATTACATTTAGACCCTCCCCTGTAAATACAGGAATAAAGTTTGTACGTACTGATGTTGATGGTTGTCCCGAAATACCAGCGGATATAGATCATGTTGTCGATATATCTCGCGGGACTACAATAGCGCAAAATGGTTTTAAAGTTCATACAGTAGAGCATGTTCTGGCAGCTGTTGCAGGGCTTGAGATAGATAATGTATTAATTGAGTTGAATAATATAGAGCCTCCTGTCTGTGATGGAAGCGCCCTGGAATTTGTTAATGCTTTAAAAAAGGCTGAGATCGTTGAGCAGGATGAAAAGAGAGAGGTTTTAATAATTGATAAGATTATTACATACACAGATCCAGAAAACAGAGTTGATATTCATGTATTACCAGCCGATGATTTTCGAATAACTTTTTTAATTGATTATAAATATATAGGGATAGGTACTCAGTATTCAGCAATGTACTCTTTGAAGGATGAATTTGAAATAGATTATGCTGCGGCGAGGACTTTTTGCTTTTTAAGTGAAGTGATCTATTTAAAAGAAAGAGGTTTGATAAAGGGGGGTAGCCTCAATAACGCTTTAGTATTTGCAGATAAAGAATTAACACCTGAGGAAAAAAGAAAAATTAAAGATCTCTTTGGACTTTCGGAGGATATTATAATAGGTCCTAACGGATTAATCGGCAGTTCTGATCTAAGGTACTATAACGAACCTGTACGACATAAAATTTTAGATTTAATAGGGGATCTTGCGCTTCTGGGAATGCCAATTAAAGGACATGTTATAGCAGCAAGAAGTGGCCACTCTCATAATGTCAATCTTGTTAAGAAAATAAAGAAAGAATATGAGAAGCAACTGATTAAGCAGAAGTTTCAGAGGGAAGAGATAAAAGGTGCTCTATTCGATATTTCGACTATTGAGTCTGTTCTTCCGCACCGTTATCCTTTTCTATTAGTGGATAGGATAGTTGACCTTGTGCCAAGGGAACATGTCATAGCTATTAAAAATGTTACAGTTAATGAACCCTATTTTGTTGGTCATTTCCCCGTAAAGAAAATAATGCCCGGTGTACTGATTGTAGAGGCACTTGCACAGGCGGGAGCATTTCTACTTTTGAATACAATTGAAGATCATGATAAAAAACTTGCTTATTTTGCGGCAATAGATAATGTAAGGTTTAAAAGACCTGTGATACCAGGTGATCAGCTCCGACTTGAAGTAAAGATGCTTAATTATAAATTATCCACGTGTAAAATGCATGGACAGGCGTTTGTTGATGGAGAGCTGGCAGCTGAAGCAGTAATGATTGCCTCAATAGTAAATAGGTAAAAGTACAATTGTGATAGATAAATCAGCAATAGTAAGTCATTGTGCGAAAATTGGTAAGAACGTGGGAATTGGTCCGTATGCATATATAATGGATAATGTAGAAATCGGTGATGGAACTCAAATTGGTGCCCATGCAGTTATTGCATCTGGAGTAAGAATTGGGAAGAATTGCAGGATATTTCATCATGCAGTAATTGGAGAGGTCCCACAGGATTTAAAATTTGAAGGTGAAGAGACAGTAGTTGAAGTTGGTGATAATACTACTATAAGGGAATTTGTTACAATAAATAGGGGGACAAAAGCTACTGGTAAAACTATTGTGGGGTCTAATTGCTTTTTGATGGCTTATGTACATGTTGCCCATGATTGTAGAGTTGGGGATAATTCAATACTCGCAAATGCGGTGAATCTTGGTGGACATGTTGAAATGGATGATTGGGTTGTTATTGGTGGTTTGGTTGGTGTGCATCAGTTTGTAAAAATAGGTAAACATAGCTTTATTGGTGGTGGTTTCAGAGTTACAAAGGATGTTCCACCATATGTCCTTGCTGCAGGTGAACCTTTGAGGTTCGAAGGGCTGAATGTCGTTGGACTGAGAAGGAGAGGTTTTAGTTCTGAGCAGATAAAGAAAATAAAGGACGCTTATAAAGTAATTTATAATACTAATCTTAATGTGTTAGATGCTGTTAAAAAGCTGGAAAAAGACCCATCGGATGAGGTAAAAACCATAATTGAATTTATAAAAAGCAGCTCAAGAGGCATAATAAGATAGAACTGTTTTGAAAATAAAGATTCTAATCTTTAGAGCTATATTTACACTAATCGTAGTGCATAATATTTTATATCCTTTGTCATTAAAGTTGGGTGAGAAAGGGAATGCCAGGGTGGTAGTGATGCCACTGGCAAGAATTATTAAAGCACAATCCTTACTATTTTCTGATCTGGTCGCTTCCGGTCGAGATCCTGATATTCTACTTACCTTTGGTTTGCCATCCATTATTTTACAAAATGGAAATAAAATTGTGCACGGTTACCCTACCTTTAGTGGAATGCTGGATCTATCTCTACATGTAAGTCTCGGAGTTTCATTTTTTTCGGGAAGGTACTATGATGACAATATCAATATAATTAATCCACGTTTTATGGTTAGTGTTAATAATGAACTGATTTCCGAAGGTTTTGTTATAGTAAATTTTATACGAACGATTGGGCCTGATGATTTTCGGTTTTTCTCCCGGGATATTTCGTTTATAAAAAGATTTGAAATGGAAGGATATAGTCTATTTCTCGGGATGACTTTTGGGGAACTGGAGTGTAGAAATGAAAAGCTGATGCCATTTTCTTTTAAGGAAACAGTTGTTGATTTTCAAAGCGGGGTCTTAACAAGGCTAAATAGTAATATTTTCACAGGATTTGAATTTAAAGCTGGTAAAAATTTTCTTTACTTTAATTTAAACTTCATCATAATTATATGAGAATAAAATGAAGAGAATAGGCATATTTGGTTCAACAGGGTCAATTGGAAAAAACACTATCAGGATAATTAGGGAATTTCCCGATAAGTTTCGGGTAATATATCTTGCATGTGGGAAAAACTATAGAGAATTAATTGATCAGGCGAAATTATTGAAGCCTAAAATGGTTGCAATATATGATGAGAATTTTGTTGATATTGTGAAAAGTGAGCTTTCTTCTTATGGTATAAAGATACTCTCGGGAAATAATGGTATTAGGGAGCTTGCAGAATGCAAAGAGGTAGATCTTGTGGTAAATGCAATAGTGGGGTTTAAAGGTCTGGAACCTACATATATTTGTGTCAAAAATGGAGTGAATATTGCCCTTTCTAACAAAGAATCCATTGTGATGGCAGGTGAAATAATTACTTCAATTGTTAAAGATAAAGGGATTAATTTACATCCTATTGATAGTGAGCATAGTGCTATATGGCAATGTATTATTGGCGAGGATAAAAATTTTATAAAGAGAATTATTTTAACAGGGTCAGGTGGTCCATTTAGGCAAATACAGAAAGAATGTTTTGCGAATATAACACCTGAGCAGGCATTGAAACATCCTACATGGAGTATGGGCAAGAAGATTACTATTGACTCTGCAACCATGATGAATAAAGGGTTGGAAGTAATAGAAGCCAGATGGCTTTTCGACATTCCAGCAGAGAAAATAGATATACTGATACATCCTCAGTCAATAGTACATTCACTTGTCGAATTTGTTGATGGTTCGGTTAAGGCACAACTTGGGGTTCCGGATATGAAACTTCCAATACAATTTGCTCTTTCATATCCAGAAAGATTTGATAAAGCCTGGGAGAAATTGAACCTAGAAAATATTGGGACATTAACATTTGAACAGCCTGATATAGAAAAATTCCCCTGTATAAGACTTGCATATGAGTCAATTAGTATAGGGGGTAACGCACCTGCCATATTGAATGTAGCCAATGAACTTGCCGTTTATGCTTTTCTTGATAGAAAGATTAAATTTAACGAAATTTCTGTGTTAATTGAGAAAGCACTAAAGGAGATTGATATTATAAAAAATCCTTCGATAGAAGATATATTTTTAACGGAGAAAGAAGTATCGAAGTATATAAATTTGTTAATTTAATAAAGGAATAAAGAGAGAAATGCTAACGATAATTTCTGTATTGGTGGTTATAGGTGGGGTTGTATTGGCTCATGAATTGGGACATTTTGTGTTTGCAAAACTTACTGGTATGAGGGTAGAGATTTTTTCTATCGGTTTTCCGCCTAAATTGTTTGGTAAAAAGATAGGAGAAACTGAATATAGAATATCTGCAATACCGCTTGGTGGATATGTAAAGGTATCTGGTGTAGTAGATGAATCTATGGATACAGAAATAAAAGGTGAGCCATGGGAGTTTCAGTCGAAAAATATTGTGCAGAAATTACTTTTTATATCCGGAGGTGTGCTTTTTAATCTTTTATTCGCTGTTTTTATTTTCAGCATACTAACGGGGTTATCTGGGATATATGAGGCAGATAATTCTCCTGTAATTGGTGAGGTTATGGGAAAATTCCCTGCTGATTCGATTGGTCTTATTGCAGGTGATAGAATTTTAGCTGTAAATGGTATCCCAACCAACAGCTGGAATGAAATCACAGAGATTATACATTCCTATCCAGATACAATAATTAGAATAAAATGGGAGAGGGACGGAGAAGTTTTTGAAAAGGAAGTTCACACCCTTAAAAATAGGATTTTAAAAGGTAGCAAATTTGTAGAAGTAGGTTTGGTGGGTATATCACCGATATTGCATTGTAAGAAAGCTACCTTTTTTAGTGCGATAGGGAGAGGATTCGAGAATACATTTTACTGGTTGAAAGTAACTATTATTTCTGTTAAGCTTTTAATTACGGGACAGGAATCTATAAGAAATATTGGAGGACCAATTTTTATCGCACAACTTGCTGGTCAAACAGCAAGAACAGGTGGTCTGAGCGCTCTGGCTGGATTAATGGCAATAATAAATATTAATTTAGGACTTATAAATATTTTACCACTTCCTGCCCTTGATGGGGGTCATTTCTTAATTACATTGATTGAAGGTATAAAAGGTAAACCTTTAACTACAAGAACGAAATTAATAATCCAACAGATTGGAATAGCTATAATTATACTTTTGACTATTCTTGTTTTCTACAATGATATATCCAGGTTATTTAGGTAGCGTAAAGGAAGAAACATATGGCTAATGATATTAAAATATACAAATCAAGGTGGATCGTACCAGTATCGAAACATCCCTTAAAAGATTCCTATATTATTGTTAGTGAAGATAAGATTCATAGTGTGGTTACAGAATTACAGGAAGAGTATAAAGACTATGAAGTTGTAGATCTCGGTAATTCAGTTGTTTTTCCAGCATTTGTTAATACTCACATACACCTCGAACACTCTTCGCCGGTATTTGTCCCCACAAATTTTAAAGAATATTTATTTAAATGCTATGAAGAGGAGCGAGAACCTGACGATATCAGAAAGAATACTATAAATGAAAATATTAAAGATGTTTTAGGATATGGTACTATAGCAGTGGCTGATTTTAGCTCAGATGGAATTTCAGTAAATCCTTTAATAGAAAGTGAATTGTTTGCCAGGGTCTTTATTGAAATAAAAGGATTTAGAAGATTGCAGAAAGATTTTATTCTTAAAAGGTATAAAGATATAATAGATTTTTTGCCGGTAAGTAAAAAAGTTACATGTCATTTTACCCCTTCTTCGCTTGCCCTTACAAATGAAGAACTCCTCAGGGCGATTTTTTACAGAGAGAAACATATTGCTATGCATTTTGGATTTGAAGAGTGTGAAAGGCAGTTGCTCTTGAATTGTAACGGGTTATTGAAACAATATTTGCTTAGTGTTGAAGATTATGACTTTGACTGGAAATGTCCGGGAAAGAGCCCTGTGAATTATATGATGGAAAATATGCTATATACAAAGCACAACTTATTAGTCCACTGCTGTGATCTAACGGAAGAGGAGATTGAAAGACTAAAAGAGTTACCGGAAAAAATAAATATTAGTATTGCACCACGAGTTTATGATTCATTATCAATCAAACCTCCTGACATTCATAAATTGATTGAGAATGGATTTAACATATGTCTTGGTACTGAAAGTAGAGTGGTTAACAATGATCTGGACTTAAGAAATGAAATGATTAGATGCGTCACGAAATTCAAGGTTAGTTATGATAATGCTTTAAAATTTGCTACATTGAATGGTGCTTATGCTATCGGATTTCACAGGGAAGTAGGTAGCTTAGAACCAGGTAAAGTGGCAAAATGTCTTGTCATAAAGAATATAGATGAGGAAATTGATGATCCATATAAACCTATATTTAATCCTGATTATAAAATAGAGTGGTTATTATAATATTTTTTATTTTGCTATTGAAAAATTCAAAAAGATTCATTAATAAAAAATTAGATGTTTTATTATCGCAATTATAAAAGTATCAATTATATAAAAATCGGGGTTTTATAAAACTGGAGGAAAAAGATGGGTGAATTTAGCCTGTTACGAGATTTTTTGAAAATCAAGACAAAGAGATTCCCTGTTACTACGGCCTACCTTACCAAGAATATTGTAGGGCGAGGGAAGATGAGTTATATGACGGAATTGAAGAAATTAATTCGGTACAAGCAAAATAAGTCCTATTATAGAGAGTTAAGTGAGGAGGAAAGGAATTTTGTTTCTCAAGATTTTGAAAGAATTTTAAAATTTGCAAATGAGGATTTTCCTATTAATGGCAAACTTACAAGTGTTTGTTTTTCTTCAGTAGGAGAAAACTTGTGGGAAGTGGTAAATTTTGATGTTCCATTTATGACAGAAGTAGAAGTTCAGCCTTTTGTATATATTAAGCCTTTAGCAAAATTGTACAGTCATTACAGGAATTATGGATTAGTATTGGTGGATAAAGCTAAAGCAAAAATATTTGAAAGAAGACTTGGTAGCAATATTGAGCATTTCCAGGTAAGAAGTAATCAGGTAGAGTCTATTAAATATGGTGGTTATAAGGGTAGGGATGAAAGAAGCGTTGAGAGGAATATTCACAACATAATATTAGGTCATTACAAAGAGGTTTCCAAAAAGGTTTCTGAATTAGATAGCAAGTTGAATTTCAATTGGATTATACTTGGAGGACACAGAGATGTATTAAATGAGTTTAAAAAATATCTAAAAGATGACATCTTATGTAAAGTACTTGGTGAAATGATAATAGGCCCTGAAGTGCCTACTGACGATGCTTTCAAGAAAGTTGAATCGATGGAGGATATTATAAAGGCTGAATATGAGAAAAGATTGATTCAAAAGGTGAGGGAACTATCAACAGAAAATTATGCTGTAGAGGGTATACAAGCTGTTATTATTTCTAGCAGGAAAAGAGCAGTAAAAACACTTTTATTCGCAGAAGATTTTATTCAAAAGGGTCATTATTGTAAAGATTGTGGTTTAATTGATACCGGGGATGCTACTAAATGTCCCGATTGTGGTAATAACCTAATGATAACAAACGATGTAACAGAAAATTTGATACATTCCGTTCTGGAAAATGGTGGTAATATAGAAGTCATTGAGAAAGAAAAAGATAAAATCCCTGGAATAGCAGCAATTTTATATTTTCCAATTGTATAAAAAGATTTGGTTTTTAATATTTGTTTAAATTACCAGAAAATAGAGATAAATGTTTTGATTTTTAACTTGACTAACAGGCATTAGTTAAATATATTTACAGAAGCAAGGTTAGTTTTGAATTATGTTAATAAACTTAAAAAATTTTCCGAAGGGTGGGAATAATGAAACAAAAATTTATAATCATTCTATCCGCTTTTATATTTATAGTTTCCTATAGTTGCGGGATTTTTAAAGAGGTAAAAAGAGAAGAACCTGTTAAAGAGTTGCCAATAGAAGAAAAGGAAATTCAAGAGCCTACTGAAGAGACTACTCGCGTTGGGTTAAAAATTCCAGAGCAAGTTTCAGATAAAGAAAAAGAAGAAGTAATTAAGGAACTGTCTTTTGAAGTTAAAAAACTAACCGCAAAGGTCTCATCACTTGCTAACGATTTAAACGAATTAAAAGCAAGAGCTCAAATATGGCAGAATCCATTTTCTTTTTATGACAAAGAAATAATACTAACCAATGGGACATCTATTTTCGGGAAGATAATATACCAAGATGATGAGATTATCAAAGTGGAGACACTTATTGGTTATCTGGTTGTAAAAAGAGATGAAATTGTAAGGATTGTGTCGAATACAGTAGCTCAGGCAACAGAATATGTAATTCCTGAAGAGGTAGAAAAACGAATGGAGTCTCAGGCCCCAACCACCCAGACGCAAACAGTCTTAATTCCTAAAACTCAAACTAAGGTTTCTGCTATAGGCACTGGACAGGCAAATTGTGTACTGATGGGATCAGTTAAAGAAAGAAAAACATCAACGGGTAACCTGGTTCTTTATGGAGAGGTTAAAAATATTGGGACAAGAAGAGCAGATTTTGTCAAGATTAATTTTGTTTTTCGTAGGGATTGGAGCGGAACAAAGGATATAAAAACGGTTTTTGTAGAAGGTTCTAGTTATACATTTAAAAAAACAGGGATTACTACCAGTAATTCACTTCAGCCCGGGGAAACTGGGAAGTTTGAGCTAATATTACCTAAAAATTTCGGGACATTTGTTAGCTATAGTTATAATATTGAATGGGAGTATTTTGATTAATGAATAGAATATATTTATTAATTGTAATGATAATATTTGTTTGTTTAAGTAATCTACAAGCTCAGGATGTAAATAAAGAGCTTGAAGAGAAAAGAAAAGAGCTTGAAAAAAAGGCTGTAGAAATTCTTGATTTACGCTCTGCTCTTATAATCCAGCAAGCAGAGCTTAATCAGTTAAGGAAAGAACTTGAAAAGTTGAGAATTCAAAATGAGATTTTAAATGACTCGCTAAGGAGGAAGGAATCAAAGATTAAAAATCTCGAAGAGCTTCTAAAAACAGTAAAAGAAGATAAAGAGCTGTCCACGGCGATAATTAGGAATATAAGATCATCTGCAGATACTCTTTCAGAAGAAAAAAGTATAGTCGATTCTGTTTTGACCGATGAGGAGTATATTTCAATATATAATAATGCTCTATCGATGTACTTTAATAAAGAGTATAGAGCCAGTATGGATAAATTTGAATATCTTGTGGTTGCTAACAGTAAGCATCCGTTAGCCGATAATGCTCAATACTGGTTGGGAGAATGCTATTATTCAATGGAAAGGTACCAAGATGCTATTGAAGCATTTCAGAGGGTATTAGATCTTGGTGATGGTAATAAGTCTGATGCAGCTATTTTTAAGATCGGATTGAGCTATCTAAAACTTGGGAATAAGATAAAAGCACATGAGATATTTGTAGATCTTGAAAAGAGATATCCTGACAGTGAACTGGTTGAAAAAGCAAAAGAGTATATGAAATTAGATACAAGTTTTTAATGATACTGTTTACCGGCATTAAATATTGTTATGAAAATCTTGAGGAATATATAATTCCATATAATAAATGCATTGTTTTAACAAATTGGTGCTATTATATATTTCAAAGTCTCACTTTTTATCACAATTTAACTTATAAGTTTAACAAAAGTGAAAATTTTACAATTGGAAAAGTGAAAAAAGAATAGTTAATTATGTACTGAGGGAACAGGAATGATATTGAGGAAAACAATATACCCTATTGTAATACTCATTTTGGAAATGGTCTGTCTGGCGTTTACTAGAGGCATAACCAGAGTTTCATTTACAAGACCTAGTTATATGATGAAAATTCCAATCAGTAGTAAAGAAATAAGCCCGTATGTATTTAGAACGGGATTATCAACAGAGATGTTTGATTTTTCCGACATAGTTGTAAATACAGAAGCTGTATATTTTGAGACAGATTTGACAGCATCTTTTAAATTAGGAGTGACTACCATTCAGGGTGTTGCTGGTGATTCGCCAGTAGAGATTGGTTTGCATTTTCAGAAAAAGTTTTTTGAATATAGCGATGTAAGTTTTTCTGCTGGATTATATGATTTTGTATTTCAGCAAGGTAGCAGTAAGATGTCCCTTGATACCAGAAGTTTATCTCTTTTCGGTGTTTTAGGAAATGAGAAAGAATTTGAAAATTATAAGCTAAATACTTATATAGGTATAGGCACAGGTGGATTTTCAAAAGAGAATGTGAGGAGTGATTCAGCCCGTGGTAATCAACTTGGTTTTTTTGCAGGAATAATGTTGAATACATCTGCAATGCAGGAAAAGGGTGGTATTGATTTCATTGCAGAGTATGATGGGACAGGTGTAAATATGGGAATTAGAGTACCAATTGGTTCAAATTATAAAATTAATTTTGGTGTAATACATATGGAGAATCTTCCGAAATTTGGGAAGTCCTACCGATGGGATTCTCCAGCTTTTGTTGTGAGTCTTGATTTTGTAGTTCCCAGAATTAAGGAAATAAAAACCGAAAAACCTGGAATGCAGGTTCCTCAGAGGCAATCTACTATTAAGGAATTAAATGCTCAGGAGTATTATGAACAAAAGATAGATTCGATATTAAAAGCATGCGATATCATTATAGCCGGTTTGCGAGATTCAATAGAATTTTATGAAAGTCAAATTAAATATTTGTCTAATGAAATTACATACTTGAGGCAGAAAATTGGTGTATTAGAGGATTCTGTTAGAAGTGTTAAACTGGCAAAATATGCAATGGAGAGAAATACCAATATGGCATTGAGGCATCTATCTAAATCACTGAGGTACTTTTATGAGGGGGATTATATAGGAGCGTTGAAGGAGGTTGAAAAAGCGATTGAATTAAATCCAAATCTTGCTCTTGCTTATGCAAGAAGGGGATCGATTTATTACAAGTTAGGCGATATAGAAAGGGCAACTTTAAACTGGAATCTTGCCCTAAGGCTTGACCCGGATTATGAAGATGTGAGGAATATTTTAAAGGCAATGAGCGAGTATAGATTAAAAAGTGTGAAAGGATTGGGGAAGGAATAGGTAAAAGATGGACATTGCAAGTTTATTAGGGATAATAGCAGGTACTGGATTAATTTTAATGGGGATATATCAATTAACCCCTGATTTTATAATTTTCGTGAGTTTACCCAGCTTTTTAATTGTAGTAGGCGGATCTCTTGCTGCAACGATGATAAGTTTCTCAATGGGAGAAGTGTTGGGGATTATTAAGTCTGCAATTGCTGTTTTCCGTAGGGAAAAAATAAAGATGGCGGCAATAGTAGATACCATTGTAGAACTTGCACCTATAGCTAGAAGAAGCATGCAGGATTTGGAGAAGGAGATTCCCCGTATTTCAGAACCATTTTTAAGAGACGGAATTCAGATGATTGTTGATGGGTATAACAGAAATGAAATCAGAACAATACTCGAAACGAGAATCATAAATAGGGCACAGAGAGAGAAGGCTGAAGCTAATGTTTTGAAAACAATGGGTAAATTTTCACCTGCTTTCGGTATGATCGGGACACTAATTGGACTCGTAGTTATGTTATATGGTATGAGTGAATTTTCTGCGGCCGGTGAGGACCCAATGAAAACTCTTGGTGCAGGTATGGGTGCTGCATTGATAACCACATTTTACGGAGTGATATTAGCTAATTTAATTTTTAATCCAATGGCTGTAAAATTCGAATCGAGAATTGAGAAAAGAAATATGCTTCAGAGGATGCTTATAGAGGGTATATTGCTTTTACATGAAAGAAAACACCCTCTTATTATCAGGGAAAGATTAAATTCTTATCTTAGACCGAGGGAATGGAAAAGAGAAGAGGAAGCAAGATAAAAAATGTATGAAGGTAATGATATAGAGAAATTTGCGGTTGAAAAACCAGCTGAGGAGGAGCAGCCGTGGTTATTGACCTACGGTGATATGATGACTCTTCTTCTGACGTTTTTTGTTCTATTGTTTTCAATGTCTACAATTGATCCTGTTAAGCTTGAGATGTTCAGTAATTCCGTTGGTAAGGCACTTGGAATAAAAAAGGCAAAGACATATTCTTTAAGTGAGATTTATCGAGAAGTTGTTCGAGTTGTTGAAGAAGAAAATTTAAAGAAAGTAATTGAAGTGCAGACGAGTGCACGTGGAGTAGCAATAAAAATACCGAGTGAGATAAGCTTTGAATCGGGTTCAGCAGAGCTTGATCCAAGAATTTATCCAATTTTAAATAAAATTGAGCCCATGATGAGACGGTCTGTATTCCCTATTGCTATTGAGGGGCATACAGATAATGTTCCAATTTCGTCGGGAAATTATCCATCAAACTGGGAGCTTTCATCAGCTCGAGCTTGTAGAGTTGTAAGATATTATATTAATAGGGGATTGGATCCTTCGCGTTTCCGTGCAATTGGATATGCATCTACACGTCCACGTGCCCCAGGGAGAACGGTTGAAGAAGCGAATGATACTCCCCAAAAAAGGGCTCAAAATAGAAGAGTTGAGATTGTATTTTTAACAGTTGAATGATAAAGGAGTAAATAAAATGAGGTATCTAAAAATTTTAATAGTAGTTTTTGTATTTGTGCCATTTATTCTACCTCAGGTCTCACATTTATCTTACTATTCACAAAAAATTATGCTTGAGAATGCAATAAAAGATAGAATAAACGAAGCTTTAAATAAAATTCTTGAGGATATAAAATTTGTTGTAGATGTAAATATTGAATTGGATTACCAAACCAGTCAGCAAGAGATTCGGTCAAAAGAAGAGGTTGGTGAAAAGCCTACTACCGAAAGCAAATATTTACCTTTACCAGGATTTGAAACTCCCAGTGATCTTACTATAGAGGAACAGCAAGAAGCCACCAGTGTAGAACAACAAAAAACAGTTACACCTCCTTCTGGTGTGCCTATTATAAAAAAGCAAACAATAAATATTATACTGGAAGAAGGGATATCGTCAGAACTGATACAAAGTGTCAGAGAGGTTGCAAGCGTTGCAGCACATCTTGATAAAACAAGGGGTGATGAGCTAATTATAAAAACAGCCCCATTTACAAAACAGAAAGGCGATGCTGAGGCGCTGATTTTGAAAAATATAGCAGAAAAGATAGATGAAATAGATAAAAGGCAAAAAGATATTGAAGGAAAAGCGAGACTTGAGGAGGAGAAAAGGAGAGAAAGGGAAAGGATAGTACAGGATTCTTTAAGAATAGCACAATTGGAGGAAGAGTTACAAAGGCTTAAAGAAATATTGGCAACGCAACAGTTGACTGAGGCACAAAGGAGGATTACAGAGGATCAGGCAACAGAGAGGGAGCGACAAATTGATACATTGAAGGCACAGCTTGAGGAAAGTAATCGGAAGCTACAAGAACTTGAAAAAAGTTTGGCCGGGACTCCGCCCAGAGGGTTCTTATCTCTGGGTAATAATTATTTGATGTACTTAATATTAGGTGTATTAGTATTACTATTGATTATAGCACTTATATTGATTCTTACAATGAGACGTTCTGTTAAACCAAATTCAGTGGTAACTGAAAGGGTTGAAGAGCCAGTTGTTATAAAACCCCAGTCCAAACAACAGGTAGTTACCCAACCTCAGATAGAGGTAGAAAAAGCTGTAAATGAAACTAAACTAAGGCAAGAAGAGGAGCGTTTGAAAAAACTTGAAGAGTTGGAGCAGCAGAAAGAAGAGTTAAAATCGTTGAAACAGTCGGTCATTTCTATGAGTGTTGGGCAACCGGATGCGGCTACAAGAATATTAAGGGAATGGTTAAAAGTTTCAAAGTCAACAGAATCTGAAGAAGAATGAAAATATTTTGGAGGATATAATGGCTGAAGAGAAGGTTTATGATGGTATTGATAAAGTAGCGATTTTATTTAAAACGCTAGGCTTTCATCTGGCGGCACAGCTTTTTAAAGGGATATCACCACAGGATTTGCATAGAATAAAGCTGCGTATGGAGGCAATAGGGGAAGTACCTTTTAAAGTGAAAAGGTCAATTCTTGAAGAATTTTATGTTACATTCATCCAGGAGAAAGTAAAGCCAGCGGGTAAGGAGACAAGAAAACCTTTTGAATTCCTTGAGAGGTTAACTGATGAACAAGTTGCTTATCTAATTTCCAATGAACCACCGAGAATAATGGCTTTGACAATTGCACAGCTGGATGTCGATAGACAATCAAAAGTTATACAATTACTCGATCCTACCATACAACCAAAGGTGTTGACTGAGATGGGAAATCTTGACGATATTCCCCTTGAGGGTGTTGTTAGTATAGCGTCTGAGTTGAAGGAAAAAGCCAATTTTCTGCCCAAGGAATCTGAATTTTCCAGAGGTGGTGGAAAGAGTGTCGCTGGTATTTTATCCCGTTTGAGACCAAGTGATGAGAAAAGATTTCTGGAATATCTTGAGAAGGAAGCTCCTGAACTTGTCAAAGAAGTAAAAAGGTATTATATAACTTTTGAAGATCTCGTGAAATTGCCATCAGGTATTCTGGCAGATGTTTTGAAGTCTGTCGAGGTCTCTGATATTGCTTATGCACTTAAGGGGCAGCCAGATAATATTCAGGAAAAGTTTATAAACGTATTGCCCCAAAGAACCAGGATAATCCTTGAAGACGAAATGAAGCTTATTGAGGGACCACAGCCCAGGAGAAAAGTAGAAGCTGCTCAAAAAAAGATTGTAGATAAAGCAAGAGAGCTTGAGCGAGAAGGCCGATTTAGTCTGCAGGATCTGTTAGAAGAAGACGTTATAGAATAATCTATTTTTTATTCATAAATATAATAGGATTGTGGGATATTAATGAGATTGAAGACTGTTTTATATGTATTTATTAATATAATCATACTTTATAGACTTGTGAACTCAAATGAGTTAATTGAAGATAATACCGACGAGATACTAGAAGGCGTAAAATCAATATATAGACTTGACTATAATAGGTCTTATGAAATTTTTCTGGAAAATTTTGAAACCCATCCATTATCACCATTTGGGTTAATAGCTGTAGAGTGGTTGAAAAACCAACAGATTGAATCCATGAAAAGAGCAAATGACAAACTCGAACAGGACATAAAAAGAGTCGCTTCTTATTATAAAGAGAAATTAGAAAATAATAGAGAAGATTATTATAGTTTGTTCTATTATGGATTGACTCTGGGATTAAAAGCAAGATTATCGCTTGCAAAAAAGGATTGGCTTGGGATTCTAATAAATGGATATAAAAGTGTGAAATATATGAAGAGAGCTATAGATAATATTAAAGATGATTATGATGTATATCTACCTGTAGGTCTATTTAGTTATTATGTCGGAATATCTTCTTCTTATATGAAAATTGCTTCTTACATATTAGATATTGCAGGTTCAAAGGAAGAGGGATTAGAATATATGAAATTGACAGCTGATAATGGTAAATACGGGAAATATGAAGCTCAGGGAATTCTTGCTTTTGTATATTTATATATTGAGGGCAATTATAATGAATCATTAAAATATTCTAGGCTATTATCAGAAGAATTTGACGAAAATCCGTACTATAAGTATCTTATGGCAGAGGCATATTTAGAGATAGGCCAACTAGATAAGGTAATAGAATTAACTAAGGGAATCGAAAAATATTTGCCCAATCTAAATAACAGAGTCAAAAGGGAAAACGAATTTCGCTATAATCTTCTCAAGGGTAGTATATACCTTTATACGAACCAGTTGTATGACTCAGAGAAATTTTTAACGAAATGTTTAAATTTTGACGATTTTGATCTGGATTATGAACTTGGGAATTTGTATTTAAGGCTTGGTTTTTTATATGACATGTTGGGAAAGCGTACTAATGCAAAATTCTGGTATCGAAAGGCAATTGAATCTGATAATAGAAGTATTACAGTTAAGAGGGCAAAATATTATTTGAATACTCCATTTAATTTAGAAAAAAATGGTGGATAGGCAGAAAAGAAGAAGAACAAGGAAAATAAAAGTTGGTGATATCTATATTGGTGGAGATTCACCGATTTCCGTTCAATCTATGACAAAGTCGAAGACATGGGATTTGGAGAATTTATATAAGGAGATTGATGAACTTGTCAATGAGGATTGCCAGATCATAAGAATAACTGTACCAGATGATAAGTCCGCCTCCGTTTTGAAAAAAATCAGAAAATATACGACCAGACCACTTGTAGCGGATATCCATTATGATTACAGAATGGCAATAAAGGCTATCGAGGCTGGCTTTGATAAAATTAGAATAAATCCTGGCAATATTGGTGACAGCTGGAAAGTAAAAGAGATTATAAAATGTGCAATAGATCACAACATTCCAATTAGAATAGGTGTAAACTCGGGCTCAATCCCCAGAAAAATATTGGAAAAATATTCTCGTCCAACTGCAAAAGGAATGATGGAAACAGTTGATGAATATATTAAATTTTTTAACGATAATGGTTTTTTTGATATAGTTGTTTCATTAAAATCAAGTGATGTTAAGTTGACTATACAGGCAAATACTTTATTTTCCAAGAAGTATGACTATCCACTACATATAGGATTGACCGAGGCAGGACCTGGAATGAAGGGAATAATTAAATCTTCTATTGCGATTGGATATTTGCTTCTAAACGGTATTGGGGATACGATTAGAGTGTCTTTAACAGGAAGCTCAGCAGAAGAAGTGAGGGCTGGCTACTATATTTTAAAATCCATCGGTTTTAAAATACCTGGAATAAATATTATTTCATGTCCTACCTGTGGCAGGACTCAGGTGAATCTTGTTGAAATGGTTAATCTATTTGAGAAAAAAACACGAAGAATAAAGAAAGACCTCACAGTAGCCATTATGGGATGTGTTGTGAATGGTCCCGGGGAGGCACGAGAAGCGGATGTAGGAGTGGCTTTTGGTAAAAGCGATGCTGTTTTATTTAAAAGAGGTGAGATTATTGAAAAAATTAGGGGAGATCAAGCAGTGAATAGGTTGATAGAAGAGGTAAAAAAATTTGATGAGGAATGAGTCCATGGGAAAGAAAGCATCTTTATTATTAATAATTGCGTTGTTTTTCTATGGCATATGCATTGGGCAGGTTAGTAAAGACAATACACCACTTGCAACTGCTATCTACTGGAAACTTCTTGATCGGGACAGTAAAAAAGCCTTTTTATATGCTTATCTTTACAGAACACACGAGGTTTATCGTCAGATAGAGGCTAAAGATTCGAAAGGGGACTGCCTTATATTTTATCGAGAGTTTATTTCATATCCTCTTTATGAGATTTACACAACTTTTAAAGATAATACAAAAGATGAAATGATAAAGTATATCGATAAGTTTTATAAAATGGAGTTTAACTATTCTGAGCCGTTTTATAAAGCTATTGAATACGCTTGCGAAATGGTAAAGGTAGGTGATAAAACTTTAAAAGAACTTGTAGAGTATTATATTCAGAAACAATCAAGATGATATTCCCTTCTATAAAAATTTGGCTATCTTTTTCCCTTTTGAGCCTTTTAAAAAAAATACTATTGGGTATCGGTGAGACAGGTCGTAGAAATCTTTCCCTTTTTGTAGGCAAGCTCTTTTTTTTCATATTAAAGAAAAGAAAGAAGGATGTTTTAAATAATTTAAAGATAGCTTTTCCTGATAAAGGGGAATATTGGAGAAAAAGAATATGTTACAAGACATACCTTCACTTTTCGCAAGTTTTTCTTGATTTTTTACCCCTTTATTTTGCAAGTGATAAATGGATAAAGGGGAAAATAGTAATTAATAATTTGGATACAGTTAAGGATTTAACGACAGATACCGGATGTGTTATTGTCGGCTTTCATTTTGGTAACTGGGAAATAATACCAGAGGTACTGGTAAGGAGAAGATTTAATCTAGCATCAGTTGCAAAGTCTTTAAAGAATAGAGCTATTAACGATATTGTCAGGGATATTCGCATAAGAAATGGAATGAAGATTATAGATATGAATGATAGTGTATTAAAAATGGTTTCTCATGTAAAGAGAGGCGGAATTCTTTATATAATTCCAGATCAATATGCAGGAAGAAGGGGCAGAGATTTGGATTTTTTTGGGATTAAGACGAAAGTATTTATTGGTCCATCGAGATTATCTCTGAAATTGAACGTTCCTATGATACTTGCCACCTGTAATTTGGTAAATGGGAAATATTATGTTAATTTTGATGCGTTAAAATTTGATAAACATGATTATTCTGAGGAGAATGTTTTAAAACTAACCGGAATCTATTTTAGGTATTATGAGGAGAAAATATGTAAAAATCCGGAACAGTATTTCTGGTTCCATAGGAGGTGGAAAAAGAGATGACTCAGGTAATTAAGGCAAAAGATTTAAAAGGTGATATCATTCAAAAAATATACAATTCACTTAGGAATGGTGAAGTGATAGCTTATCCAACGGATACGATTTATGGACTTGGCGTTGACGTATTTTCTCAAGAAGGGATAGAGAGACTATCCATTCTAAAAGGAAGGGATGTAAATAAACCATTCAGTGTTTTATATAAATCCAAAGGAGAATTATTAAAAGATTTTGATGGTGTTTTAAATTTTTATCAGAAGGAGTTTGTCGAGAAGTTGTTACCAGGCAAGATTACTCTCGTTCTTCCAGTTCCAGAGAATAAGAAATTTCCACAGGAGCTTATTAAAGATGGTTTTATTGGCGTGAGAGTTGTGAATGTCTCTGTAGTAAGTGAATTACTGCGTGATTTTGAAAACCCGATTACCACGACGAGTGTTAATCCAGCTGGAAAACCCCCAGCAAAAAATTTGACGGAGATTCTTAAATACTTTGATAAAAAGCTTTCCTTTGTTATATATACTGGTTATGTTAGAAAGCCCTCCGTTTCTACAGTGATAAAAGTGACGGAAAGCGATTTCCAGATTTTGAGGGAAGGGGCAGTAAGTATATTTGAAATAATAAACAAGATAAAAAAATAATTAAAAATGTATCTTCGAGTTGCTCGAATTTTTGTACCATATTGGAAGTATATTGTTATAGGTTTTATTGCCTCCTTACTGTATGTTGCATTTAATAGCGCATCTGTATGGATGACGGCATCTTTTATTAATGTAATTTTCCCGGCAGAGAGAACATCTAATATCGAAAAAAGAGAAACAGTAAATAATTCTTTAAATGAAAAACTAAAATATTATACGAATAAAATCATTATAAATAAGAATCCTTATATTTCCCTGAGGAATCTATGTGTTTTTATATTTATTGCATTTTTTCTTAAAAATATATTCTTTTATTTAAAGGGAATATCCTTTTCATATGCTCAGTTGAAATTTATAACAGATTTGCGAAATAAAGTTTATTCACACATTCAGGATATGTCATTGTCCTTTTTTAAAAAAGTTAAGGCTGGAGAGATAACATCGATAATTATAAATGATGTCGAGGTGTTAAGAAGAACGTTTGGCGTAAGTCTTAATAAATTGATTGTAGAGCCTATCAACATATTGACATTTGCCATATTGCTTTTCATAATTTCATGGAAATTAACACTGATATCGCTGATAATACTTCCAGTTTCTGGATATGCTATTATTAAGATAGGTCAAAGTATAAGGAGAAAATCATTTCGAAGTTCAAAACAAATAGCTGGTATTATGTCTATTCTAAATGAAACAACGAATGGCATCAGAGTTGTAAAAGCCTTTGCAATGGAAGAGTTTGAAAAAAGAAGGTTTTTTAGAGAAACGTTAAAATATTTCAGACTGCTTTTCAAAAGGGCAAGGTTGAGAATGATTTCTACACCTGTTTCGGAAACCATAGGAGTTTCTATAGGGGTAATTCTATTATGGTTTGGTGGTAAACAGGTGCTTTCAGGTTCAGGATTATCTGCTGAAGATTTTGTAAGATATATTCTTTTACTATTTGCAATTCTAAATCCGATAAAAAATTTGAATAATGTAAATGTAGATATTCAACAGGGGATGGCATCTGCTGGTAGAGTTTTTTCATTGCTTGATGAGAAATGTGATATAATCGAAATAGAAAGACCGGTGCATATTGAGGACTTTGAATCAGAAATTATTTATGATCACGTATATTTTAAATATGAGGAAAATAAAGACTATATACTAAAAGACATTAACTTAACAGTAAAGAAGGGGGAGGTTGTTGCAATTGTTGGTTTCAGCGGAGCCGGGAAGTCTACATTGGTTGATCTCCTGCCTCGATTTTACGACCCCGTAAAAGGAAAAATATTGATAGATGGAGTTGATATAAAAAATATTTCATTAAAGTCATTGAGATCATTAATGGGTATTGTCACGCAGGAAGTAATACTTTTCAATGATACTATATATAATAACATAGCCTATGGTCTTGAGAATATTGATTTTAGTAGGGTAGTGAGTGCGGCAAAGGCAGCCAATGCATATGAATTTATTAATAAATTGCCAGATAAATGGGATACAATAATAGGAGATAGAGGTACAAGACTATCTGGTGGTGAGGCACAAAGAATAGCAATAGCGAGAGCTCTGTTGAAAAATCCTCCAATTCTAATACTTGACGAAGCTACATCCAATCTTGATGTTGAATCTGAACGAAAAGTGCAGGATGCCATAGAAAAACTTATGAAAGATCGAACTGTGCTTGTAATAGCTCATAGACTATCCACTGTCGTGGGTGCTGATAAAATTATTGTACTGGAGAATGGCTCTATAGTTGAAATAGGTAATCATAATGAACTTATAGAAAAAAAAGATGGGCTTTATTATCATTTCTATAACATGCAGAGTTTGGGTGATTGATGGTCGGGAATAAGAAATATAAAGTTATTTTTGATATATACCATCTGTGTCATTTACCACAATTTGAACCTGTTATAGAAATGCTAAAGGATACTGAAGATTTTAAAATTTTTTATTCGATATCGAATTCTATTTCCGAATGTGAATATAAAATTACACTGAAAGTTTTGAAAAATAAGAATGGTGATGAGTTGATATTAGCAAAGGATGAAGAAGAGAGAAAACAAAAATTAAAAAATTCAAATTTCGATGTATTCATTTCTGGGTGGTCAAGATATCCAATTCAGAAATTTGTATCCGATAACATTGTCTGTGCTATGATATATCATGGTATTGGAATAAAGCCACTTGCCGAATACCTGATTAACTATCTGAGCGAAAGAAAATAAAGGAGGTAGTTATGATAGCTGTTATACTTGCGGCAGGAGCTTCGAGAAGATTAGGTAATATTACGGATGGTTTACCAAAGACAATGATTAGATTTGGTGATAAGCCATTACTACAATACCAGATGGAATCTTTATTGGGCTCAGATGTTGATAAAGTTTATATTGTTGTGGGATATAAGAAAGATATTATAATTGATTATTTCGGGAATAGATTTGCAGATTTGCAATTAGACTATATTGAGAATAGGGAATATATGAATACGAATACAATTTATTCTCTCTGGCTTGCAAAGGAATACTTTATTAATAATGACTTTATTTACTTTAATGCCGATGTGCTTTGTCATCCTGATGTCCCGAAGAGGGTTTTAAAGTCGGCTCACTCAAATGTCATGGCTATTGAAGAAAAGGATTGCGGTGAGGAGGAAGTAAAGGTAATCTGTGATCATAATGGTAAAATTTTAAGAATTGGTAAAGATATTAATCCCGATAAATGCAAAGGAGAATTTATAGGTATAGCTAAGTTTAGTTCGGATTTAACGGAGGACTTTGCTGATTGTATGGAAAGGATAATATCAGCTGGAGGAGAAAAAAATTTCTTTGAAAAAGCGGTGGATAAGCTTCTTGATAAATTTGATTTTTATATTGAAAATATAACTGGTCTTCCAGTGATTGAAATAGATTTTCCAGAGGACCTTGAAAGAGCAAGGTTGGAAGTATACAATAGAATTATTAGTGAATATAACTGGTGATGTATAAAAGTTTTTTGATTCTTATTCCAAAAAGGTTCGGGGAAATAGTTCTGGCTACTCCTATTTTCAGGAATATAAAAAGTAACCTACCAGAATCAATTATAACTGTAACAATATACGATAGATATAAATCAATAATTGAAAATAACCCTTATATTGACCATATAATAAGCTTAGACGAAAAAAGATTTGTTTCAGAATTTTTAAAAAGTTTATTTAAGGAGAGAAATAACTATGATGTTACTATAGATATCCTGTCTTTACCATCAACAGCTCTTATTACATGGTATATAAATTCCCCTATTAGAATTGGATTAAATAAAAGAGTGAGAAAATATTTTTATAATTTGCACTACAATGAACAAAGACTAAACAATACTCCTTATATGGCTGATTTCCGGTTAAATTCTATACGCTTAATGTCAATGAAAGTAGATTCAGTAAAAAGGGATATATTTATTGATGATATATCATTTGAACAGGCGATGAAAATACTTTCAGTATCTGGTGTGAACGAGGATGAAAAATATATAACAATCACTCCCATATCACCTGCTTTCTATAAACTATGGCCGCATAGGTATTATGCCAGACTTATTGAACGTATTTATTGTCATTTAAAATATAAAATTATACTATTATGTGGTCCAGGGGAGTACTGGCATCTGGAGCAGATAGGACATATGATGGGTGGAAAGTACGACGTGGCGAGACTTGAGATTGATGGTATAAAAAAGATAGCAGCAATTATTTCAAAATCCAGCTTACATATAGGGAATGATGGCGGCTTGAACCATATTGCTCAATCTTTAAATATTCCCACAATAACAATTTTTGGTCCGACCGATTATAGGATATGGAATGCACCTGAGGAGCATTGTATTGCTGTATCTAAAGAAGTTAATTGTAGGAGGAGAAAGTGTTATTTAAATTGTACTAATAATCTTTTTTGCTTACGGAAGATTACACCTGAGGAAGTATTTGAAAAGGTAAAATTTTTATTATCAAAATATGCTAATTAAAGTACTTTTTAATGTAGAATATATATATTACCTACCACAATTTTTACCTGTGGCAAAAGAGATGGAAAAATCTGGTGAATTTGAGATATTTTTTACTGCTTCTAACAGTAAATTCGTAGATTACGCAATGATTAAAAAGATAGTTCATGGAAATAGATATCATTTTATTGAATCTGAGAGCGAAGGGGATAAGATAAAGAAAATTAGATCTGAGAATTTTGATGTGACTGTGTTTGGTAGAAGTGCCCACGCAAAAAAATATTGCTCAGAGAAAACCATGGCGGTTTTACTTTATCACGGGATAGGTTTCAAGAAATGTTATTATACCGATTATGACTCCAGAATAGATGTTAGATATGTTGAAAGTGAATATAGACGGGAGCAACTTCTAAAATATAATTATAGATATGATATAGTTGTTACAGGATTTCCGAAGCTTGATCTGCTTTTGGATTCCAGTGTTACTGCTGATATTAAAATAAATAACCAGAAGCCAGTTCTTTTGTATGCTCCGACATTTTACCCAAGCTCAATAGAGCATGTCGCAAAGTATCTCCCTTTTCTATCTGATGTTTACAATGTTGTTATCAAGCCCCACCAGTTCACATTTACTATGAAAAAATATGAGAAGCAGAAGAATATTTTGATAGATGTGTCGAAAAAAGGAAAAGATATATACCTTATTGATTATGGTGAGTTTAACATTATACCTTACTATAAAATATCAGATGTTTTATTATCTGATTACTCATCCACTGTATTTGAATATCTGGCTACCGAGAAACCAATAATACTGTGTGATTTTTATAAGCCAAGATGGAAACACAGAATATTTCGAAGTTTTTTCTGGTCATCAAGAATGGACAAAGAAATTTTTAAATATATAGATTTCGCTTTTGTTCTGAAAAAGCCCGAGGATATTTATAAAGTGGTTGATTCATTAACAGAATTTGAGACAAAAAAACTTGATAGGATTAGAGAAAGAAAAGAAATGTTTCTTGGTAAAGTAGATGGTAAAACTTCTATAAGGATTGTGGAAGATATAATAAAAAGAGTTAAATGAAGAGATACTTACACTTTGTAACTAAGCCATATTCATTCCCTGTTATAAAACCATTACTTGAAACAATTAATAATTATAAAAAGGGAGAAAGTCTTGTCTATGTACATAAAAGTATTTTAGATAAGGTTCCTTCATACGTCAGTTCGAATGTCACCGACTCCATCTATGATGCAATCAAATTTAAGCCTGATATAGTCTTTATCCCGGGCAATATTGTTCATCCTAATTTACCAGGGATCAAAGTTCAGGTATTTCATGGTCTTTGTGAGGAAAAAGGTGGGCATTATAAGATTACTGGATTTTTTGATATCTATTGTACAAGTGGTCCTTTGATTACCAGCAAATTTAAGAGGTTGGAGAAAAAATATGGGCATTTTGTAGTAGTTGAGACAGGCTGGCCAAAGGTTGATTACATATTAAGTTACGAGCTTGATCAGAAGTACAGAGAGAAAATAGTAGGCAATACAAGTATGAAAGTAATATTGTATGCTCCAACTTTTAGTCCAAAATTTAAATCAACAAGCAAACTAATGCCTGTTTTATCCAGTATTATAAGAGATGATGAAATAGTAATTGTGAAATTTCATGATCTTGCAAGAAGAGAAGAAATTAATGAGGCAAAAAAAATTGGAGACAATAGGATAATTGTTTTGAAAGATGCTGATAACGTCCCTTTATTGCACCTTGCTGATATTTTGATTTCAGATACATCGTCAATCGTTTATGAATTTTTATTATTGGGGAAACCAGTGATAACAATTGGAGCAAAGGTCAGGCAAGAGAAGGGTATCAATTTAAAGGATGTCAATTTGTTAAGAGCTGCGATAGATAAGCTTAGAGAAAACCCTGACTTGAATTTGGAGGCTAGAGATAAAATAATTACTCAAGTACAGGCATATCGCGATACAAAAAATAGTTTAAGAGTGATAGAATCAGTAGATAAAATAATAGAATCGGGTGCTTTGAGTAAATTAAGAAAAAAACCCTTAAACTTTTTTAGAAAGTATCAGGCTTATAGGTTCTTTAATTAATTTTAATGTCGTTTTGATGATAAGCGAAGAATACATTGGGAAAGAAATAAATATTAATATTTTGAATAATTTAAAATCAAGGCAGTGGATTGAATTAAATGCGGAAAAAATTTACAAAAACAAAGTAAATATTGTCGCATCATTAAAACTTAATTTAGATGGTACAATAAAAAATTATGTTATCAAATATTTTGGCTGGAGAAACAAAATATCCTACATGTTAAGTCCTTTTATGAGGTCAAGAGCAAAAAAAACATATGATAATTCGCTATTACTGTTAGAAAATGGTGTTAATGTGCCTAAACCTATAGCTGTATATACAGAAAGGAAACTTGGGTTTATAATGACTAATTTTATTATTATGGAAGAAATTGAAAATTATAGATTAGCTAGGTCAGTGCTAAGGGATATTAGTGTAAATTTTGAAGATAAAATAAAAATAGTAAAAAAGATTGCTGAATTCGTGAAAACAATTCACAATATGGGCTTTACCCACAATGATTTAACCCTTGGTAATTTTTTAATAGATAGTAATGGGAAGGTATTTATTGTGGACTTAAATAGGATGAAGAGAAAGGTATTTCTATCATCGTATTTTAGAATGTATGACATATCTAAATTGAATTTGTGTAATTGTAGGCTTGAGTATGAGCATGATAATTGTTTATATAGGGAATTTTTAAAAGAATATTCAATTCAACCAGAAAAAGATGTTGGAAAGTTGCAAAAGGCTATAAAAAATAACCTTTTAAGGCATAACACAAAAAGGTTTTTCAGGCAGTACAGGAGGTAATTTTGAGAAGATACTTATTGCTGGTTGTTTTAACTATTATTCTTATATGTCGATTATACTCCCAAAACGGGTTTGGTATTGGAGAAAAACTTGAGTTTTCAATGTGGTACAATTTTATAAAAGCTGGATATGCAGAAATGAGTGTAGATTCTTTAATAAAGACCAGAAATGGTTTTGCATACATAATTTCATATAAAGCTATCTCAACAGGAATTTTTGAAAAAATATATAAAGTCAGGGATTATATGATATCAATTGTTGATGCAGATAAGTTTTATTCTTGTGGATTTAAAAAAAATATTCGGGAGGGAAGTTATAGGAAAAATTATAAGGTTGATTTTGATTATGTTAATATGGAAGCCAGAAGTAACAGTGATACGATATCTCTCAATGGATATGTTAATGATCCAGTGTCAATTTTTTATTATGTGAGAAGATTGGATCTTAATCCTGGAGAAGAATATTCCGTTGAGAGTTTTGATAATAGTAAAATAAGTAAATATAAGTTAATAGTTAGTGATGTTAAAACCATCAGTACTATATTTGGAGACCAGAATTGTCTAGTTATAAAGCCAATTGGATTTGATAATAAACCTTTCAAGTACGGTGGACAGGCGGTCATCTATCTGTCTATTGATAAAAGGGTTCCTGTCCTGATTGAAACATCTTTTAAATTCGGTAAAGTAAAAATGCGATTGGAAAAATACTATCCTTCTAACAATAATAATCGAATGAAAATGGAGTAAGTATGGCGGCAAAGATTGTATCAATTGTTGGAGCAAGACCGAATTTTATTAAAGCATTTTCTGTTTCAAGGGAAATTAGAAAGGAATTTAAAGAAGTAATAGTTCATACAGGTCAGCACTATGATTATTTAATGAACAAGGTCTTTTTTGATGAGCTTGGGATGCCAGAGGTTGATTATCATTTGGGTGTTGGATCTGGTTCACATGCTTACCAGACTGGTGAGATGCTGAAAAGAATTGAAGAGGTATTAATCAATGAAAACCCTGATCTGGTTTTGGTCTATGGTGATACCAACACAACGCTAGCTGGAGCTCTGGCAGCTTCAAAGTTGCACATTAAAATAGCTCATATAGAGGCTGGTTTGAGGAGTTTTGATAAATCAATGCCTGAGGAGATAAATAGAATCCTAACCGATCATTGCTCGGATTATTTGTTCTGTCCAACACAGACTGCAGTTAATAATCTTAAAAACGAATCTATTGTTGAAAATGTGTTCATGACTGGCGATGTAATGGTTGACGCTCTAAAAAGTTGTATAAATATTATTGATGAAGAAAATATTTTATCAAAAATTGATGTAACACCGGGAGATTATTATCTTGCAACAATTCACCGTGCAGAGAATACCGATAATATTGAAAGACTATCTAATATATTAAGAGCATTTAAAGAACTTGGAAATATTGTATTTCCAGTACACCCGAGAACTAAGGGAGCTTTAGAAAATATTCCCTTAAGTAGAGATATTATAAACGGAATAAAAATAATTGAACCAGTAGGATATCTTGATATGCTGGCGTTGGAAAAAAATGCAAAAAAAATTATAACTGATTCAGGAGGTGTACAGAAGGAAGCATATATTCTGGGCATACCATGTATTACTATACGTAATAATACTGAATGGGTAGAAACATTAGAAGAAGGATGGAATATTTTGGTAGAGGCAGAGACAGAGAAAATTTTCGAAGTGGTATCAAAATTTAATCCTACAAAACAGAGAAGTAATTTATTTGGTAATGGAGAAGCAAGTAAAAGAATCAAGGAGATTTTAACCGACATATATCACTAAAGGAGTTTTGGTTTACTGAACTCGCCAAATTTGCAATTTAATAAATAAAATTATTATACAACTTTACCTTTAATATATTAACACATTAAAATATTAATAGGTTAATGACGCTCTGATACTAAGACGTTATAATTTTTAGAAGATATTAAACAACTCTTTACTAAGTTGATTATGATGTGATAACCGAAAAAATTAATCTCAGTAGTGATCGATTAACCGAGAATTGCAGAGCTTCATATCCTTTGTATTTTATAGATAATACGAAATTGGACAGGAAAGGGCCCACATCCAAAGCACATAATATTTTTAACCTGTAATGCATTTGGTGTTATGCCTCCTGTAGCAAAGCTTGATTTAAATTAAGTGGTGTATCATTTTATGTTTGGGTAGACTTCTAAAATTTGTGGTACTGAAGGAGGGCAGGATAAAAAGCCTATTCCAACTTTCAGCAACTGTTTCGGTGCACCTTTTATAGTTATATATCTGTTGAAATATGCATTAACGCTTAAGGAGAATGTAAAAAAGTACAAATCGGAAGTGTGGCTTGTGAATACAGAATAGATTGTTGGTCCTTATGGATTAGGGAATCTGTAGGTATAAAATACACCAGAGAAATTTTAAAAAAATATACTAAATGGCAAATTTAATAAAGTAAAATTTATAGCCGATCCAATTTTTGATTATAAAATTCCTGCTGAATGTGATGGTATCCCTTTGGATATTTTATTTTCTGAGAGAAATTGGGATGATAAAAATAAATATTTGACCAAATATAAGGAACTTGCTAAATATTTTATTGAAAATATTAAGAGATTTGGGAGTACAATTTCATAATATATACCCAAAGGTGGACCTTTCATTTGAGATGTCAAAAGTAATTCACGAATAATTATAATTGAATCCATATTTATTGTACTATTAAAATAATCATTTCAAATAATTAAGTACAAATTACTTTTGTTGCAGTTAATTAGTCTTGAGGTTAAATTAGAGCAACATGAATGGAATTGAATTGAGGGAGAAATATTATGGACATTTTTGAAAAGTGTTACAGGTTTCATGATGCTCAAATAGCAAGAGAGCAGGGCTGGTATCCCTATTTTGTTCCTTTTACAGGTGGTGATGGAACCGTCGTTGAGTATAACGGAAAAAATATTATTATGATCGGTTCCAATAATTATCTTGGATTAACAAATCATCCAAGGTTAATTGAGGCAGCTGAAAATGCATTGAGGAAGTACGGGACGGGAAGAACTGGGAGTCGCTTTTTAAATGGGACAATTGATATTCATTTGGAATTCGAAAAAGAACTGGCAGAGTTTGTTGGAAAAGAATCGGCATTAATCTTCTCAACCGGTTATCTTGTAAATCTTGGTGTAATCTCTACACTGCTTGGAAAGAATGATGTAGTGGTTATAGACAGACTTGACCATGCAAGTATAGTTGACGGTTGTCTTCTTTCCAGAGCTGAAATATTAAGGTTCAGACATAATGATATAGAGAATTTGAAGCAAGTTATTTTTAGAATTCCAAAAGATAAGGGAGTCCTGGTTGTTGTAGATGGTATTTTTTCTATGGAAGGGGATATCGCTAAGCTGCCGGAAATTGTTGAAATAGTGAAAAATAGAAAAGGTGCAAGGTTAATGGTGGATGATGCCCATTCTTTAGGTGTATTGGGACCAAAGGGAAGCGGTACTTCTTCTCATTTCGGACTTACAGAGCATGTAGATTTGATAATGGGGACGTTTTCAAAATCCTTTGCAGCTGTCGGTGGATTTATAGCTGGAGATGAATATGTTATAGATTATATCAGGCATCATACGAGAAGTTTTATTTTTACCGCAAGCCTTCCGCCTAGCGTCGTTGCATCCACAAGGGAAGCTTTAAAAATAATAAAAGAAGATGACCAGAGGCGTGAAAATCTTTGGAAAATAAGTAATTATATGAGAGATTCTTTCAAGAGTTTAGGATTCGATACTTCAACAAGTGAGACCCCGATTATACCTATAGTTATCGGGGATAGTATCAAGACTTTCCTATTTTGGAAGAAGCTATTTCAGGAGGGTGTATATACAAATGCAGTTGTTGCACCTGCCGTTCCTGAAAATTCTGCACGATTGAGAACCAGCTATATCGCTACTCATACATTTGAGCAGATGGATTATGTTTTAAGTAAGTTTGAGAAAGTAGGCAAAGAGCTGGGAATAATATAATTAGAATTGGTAAAATGTGATAAATTTCCATTATAACAGATTTTTATTGACAGGTTCTGCGGTTTATATAGTTTTAGTGTTAGCTATTTTTATAGGTTGTGCTGCTATATCACCTCCTACTGGTGGTCCAGAGGACAAAAGGGGACCAGTTTTAATATCAACAATACCTGAAAATCAGTCGACAAATATATCGGACCTCGATTATATAGAATTTATTTTCGATGAGCACATCCAAATTAGGAATCCTGAGGTTTATCTTTCTATCACGCCAAGTTTAGATTATAAACCTGAGATAAAGGTTAAGAAAAAGAGAATAATAATTGAAAATTTGAAAAGTTTAAAAGATAATACAACTTATGTATTTTCCTTTGGAAGGTCTGTACAGGATGTTCATGGAAACTTTGTTGATAAGGAAGTTAAACTTGCATTTTCAACGGGAGAGGAGTTAAACAAGGCTGAAATAAGAGGGAAAATTTATAATATTCCGGAAAAAATGAAATGTTTTGTTCTCGCTTATAATATGGATAGGATATCAGTAGATACCTTGCTTAATTATTCATGGGATTATATTGTGGAAACGGAAAAGGATGGGAATTTTGTTCTAAATTATATAGCTCCAGGTAGATATAGACTTTTATCTATTTGTACCAAAAGAAGCTATTATAAAGCTGGACAGGTTATAAGATTTGCAGGTGTATCAATCTTTAACGAATTGAAAGTGTTTCATAAAGATCAGGTAATAGGTGGTATTAAGTTTTACGTTACTGAATTTGATATTGAACCTTTGAAAGTTACTGGGATGAATATCGACAGTTTTGGAGTAATAAAATTAAATTTTAATAAGCCACTGAAGGAAGATTCAGTAAGAAATTTTCTGTTATATTGTAGTGATAACTCATTAAAAAGGTATGATATATTGGCAAGATGGGTTGAAAGTGAGGGTAAGAACCTTAACGTCATTGTTAATGGTAAGATTTTGGAAAGGGGTGGAAAACTTTATTATAAAAACGTAAGGGATATTTATGGTAATAAGTCAGGAGGAGAAATTAAAATTAACGCGAAGGAAGTTTTAGCAGATACTATCCCACCTGCAATCAGTAGAATGTATCCCTCGAGTAAGTCATCTAGAGTTAATCCTAAATTTGATTTTATAAGAGTGGATTTTTCTGAGGCTGTTATGTTAATGCCTGGATATATGATTTTAAAGGTGGATAACGATACCATGAGGTATAGTGATATTAAAATAGATGATAATACCGTTTTAATTTATCCATCTATTAGTCCATTAGTTGGTAAAACTATTGAATTAATTTTTAATGGAAATAAAATTACAGATGTGAATAATAATATTATGGGAGATACATTAGTAATTTATCATTTTAAAACTGTTGAAGAGAATAATACCGGATCAGTTTCGGGTAAAATCAGTTCTGATTTCAAAGATAAAAATAAGTTGAGAATTCGCTTAGTAAATGTTGATGATAATTACACAATGACAACACGAGTCGGGGAAAATGCAGAATTTTATATAAACTATCTATTGCCAGGAGATTATTCTATTTTTGTCTGGTATGATGTCAATGAAAACGGGGTATTTGATACTGGAAGTCTGATACCATACAGGGAGTGTGAACCGTTCTGGTTTATTCCTGGTAAAGTAAGTGTTAGAGCAAGGTGGGAAACAGCAGGATTGGAGATATCCCTTGATTGAGATTAATTTCTGGAAAGTACAGGCTTGCGGAAATGATTTTATAATGATAGATAATATGCAAGAGGCATTAAGTGGGGAATTTTTTAAGAAAATTACGCCATTCCTATGTGATCGGAGATTTGGAATTGGAGCTGACGGCGTTATATTTATAAATAAGGCAGAAGGTTTTGATTATGAAATGCGCTATTATAACAGTGACGGATCAGGTCCTGTTATGTGTGGTAATGGTGGAAGAGCGTCTGTATTATTTGTGTTTGAGAAACCAATTGTGAGAAAAAAATGTTATAAGTTTCTGTCAATCGATGGCGAGCATACTGGTATTTATAGTAATAGAGCGGTTTCTGTAACTGTTAGAGGTGGTGAAGTGGAATGTCTGGATAATGAAAGAGAAAAAATATTTTTTGTTAACACTGGTGTACCGCACATTGTGATAGTTAAGGATGAAATTGACAATATTGATATCGATGAGTATGCACAGGGGTTTAGAAGAAAGTATGATGCCAATGTAAACTTGATAGAGAGGGAAAAGTTATCCCATTGGAAAATAAGGACATATGAGAGAGGAGTTGAAGGAGAAACCTATTCTTGCGGTACAGGCACTGTGGCGTCTGCTCTAGTAGTGAGCAGAATTTTTAATGAAAATTTCCCTATTAGATTAAAGGCATTAGGTGGTGATCTGGAAGTGGACTTTATTGACGATCAATACTGGCTAAGTGGTGAAGTAAAAAAGGTTTTTGAAGGTAAAATAACCTGTGAGGTATAAAAATGTATGTGGTGATATTAGCTGGAGGTGCTGGTAAAAGATTCTGGCCATTGAGCAGGAGAGAAAATCCGAAACAATTTCTGGATATTATTGAGAAGAATAGGTCTATGTTGCGTCTGACATATGATAGGCTAAAAAATATAACAGGAATCGAAAATATTTATCTGGTAGCTGGAAGTCAGTTTTTTGAAAAGACACTTGATGATTTGCCAGAGTTTCCACAGGAAAATTATATAATGGAACCGAGCGGTAAAAACACTGCTCCATGTATAGGACTTGCGGCTATTCATTTAATGAAAAAGGATCCAGAGGCTGTAATGGGTGTTTTCCCTGCAGATCATCACATATTAAACACAGATGAATTTATTGAGACCGTAAAACTGGGAGAGAATATTGCTAGAGAAAAGAATGGGCTTGTTACCTTTGGAATCAATCCAACCAAACCTGCTACTGGTTATGGGTACATTCAAATCGATAAGAGAAATGAGTTTATTAAGAATAAGGTTTATAAGGTTAAGACATTTGCAGAAAAGCCGAACCTTGAAACGGCTGTTAAATTCTTAGAAACCAGAGAATTTTTATGGAACAGTGGTATGTTCGTGTGGAAGGTAAGCGTAATTATGAATGCACTCAGGGTATACATGCCTGAATTGTATGAAAGTTTGATGCGTATTCATGATGCAATAGACAAACCCAGGTATGAACATGTATTAAAAACCGAATGGGCATTAATTCATCCTGAATCAATTGACTATGGTGTGATGGAAAAAGCAGGAAATGTATTTGTTGTAAAAAGCGATTTCTTCTGGAGTGATGTGGGCTCATGGGATTCAGTGTATGAGTTGAGTAAAAAAGACGAAAGTGGCAACGTTGCATCGGATAAGTTTGTAGAGATAGATACAGAAGGATGTTTGATATCTTCAAAAAAATTAGTGGCTACTGTTGGAGTTAAAGATTTGATAATAATTCAGTCAGGTGATGCAGTTTTGATAGCGAAACGTGGTGAATCTGAGAAAGTGAAACAGATAGTCGAAAAACTTGAAAAAATGGGATTGAATAAATACTTATGAAGCTATCTCGTCTTGCTGGATATAAAAAAAGAGAGCTAAGGAATCAACTTGTAGAGGTACTTGAAAAATTGGGTTATGCAGTGATTTTTGATAGAGGTGATTTTTCAAATGGTGCATGCAAAGTTTATGAGGATAACAGGGTAGTAATTAATAAATTTTTCCCCATCGATGTCCATTTAGAGTTTTTACTGGACTTCTTAAGTGAGAAGGACCTTTCTAAAATATATCTTTTACCCTCAGTTAGGGAATTGATCGAGAGCCGAGTAAAGAAATAATATGCGAAACAACGATAAAAAAGAGAAACAATATGAATTATGGAAGCTCAGTATCGGCATTATAGAGTTTGTTCTTGTTATAATTTTACTAATAGCTATTGTTGCTTCTGATTTCAGCTTTTTTCTTGAGAATATTTTCTATAAAGTTTTTTCGAATAAGTACATTATATTTGTTGGATTTTCACTGGTTTTGGCTATAGTTCTGGGTATTATACTCTTTCCGTTTAATTTTATTTCGTCCTATATAATAGAACGTAAATACGGATTAAGCAATCAGTCTCTTGTAAAATGGATAATTGAGGAGACAAAGTCTATTGGTATTGGTTTGCCAATTCTTTTGCTAATTCTATTAGTTTTTTATGCTATTATCGTCAATTTTCAAAAGATGTGGTGGATTTTATTTGCTACAGCAATGATATTGTTTTCATTGTTAATTAACTATATAGCACCTGTTATTATTATGCCGATATTTTATAAGTTTGAAAAGGTAGGTGATGAAGGTCTGGTGGATGAGATAAAAGAGTTTTGTAAGAAGATGGGTTTCAAGATTGGAAATATCTATAGATTTAATCTCAGCAAGACGACAAGGAAAGCAAATGCAGGATTTACAGGAATAGGTAAGACAAAGCGAGTAATTATTGCCGACAATCTTATTGACAATTTCGGAAAAGGCGAGATATTAAGTGTAATTGCTCACGAGATAGGACATTATAAATTGGGTCATATTTGGAAGAATTTTCTATTTCAGATTTTAATTGTTTTCTCTCTGCTATTTGTTGCTGACCAGGTGTATTTTAAAATAATTTTTTCAATGGGAATATCTGATAAGTCAAGAATAGCGCTATTACCTATCCTTTACGTGATAATTATAATTGTTCAATTTATTATATCGCCTGTTGTGAATAGTTTTTCGCGTTATCTGGAGTTTGAAGCTGATGAATTTGTGCTTCGTAAAGCCGGAATGGTAGATTCTTTCATATCTTCTTTGAATAAACTTTCAGAAATAAACCTTATTGATCGACGGCCTCAAAAGATTGTGGAGTTCTTTTTTCATTCCCATCCATCTGTTGAGCGAAGAATAAAAAGAATCAAAACGTTAGCTGAGAAAGGTTTAAATTGAGATTTAAAAAACTATATTCAGTTTTGACTGCCTTTTTATGTTTATCCGTTTCATTCTGCAGATGCGGTGAAAAGGATTTTGTCAGCCTGAGGAAACGAATGGTGACTACTCAAATAATTGCACGAGGAATCATAGATAAAAAGATCATAGATGCGATGATGAAAGTTCCAAGACATCTTTTTGTTCCAGCGGAGTATGTAAGCGAAGCCTATAATGACTGTCCGTTACCGATAGGGTATAGGCAGACGATTTCGCAGCCATATATCGTTGCATTTATGACCGAAAAATTGGAATTGGATGGTGATGATAAGGTATTGGAGATAGGGACTGGTTCTGGTTATCAGGCAGCTGTGCTTGCCGAAATTGTAGACTCTGTGTTTACTGTAGAAATTATTAAGGCACTTAGTAAAAGAGCACAAGAGGTGATAAAGAAATTGGGTTATAAAAATGTACTCTTTAAAGTGGGGAATGGATGGTTTGGCTGGAAAGAGCATGCTCCTTATGATGCAATAATTGTTACCGCTGCAGCTGATACGATACCCGTAGAACTTGTGAATCAGTTAAAAAACGGTGGTAGAATGGTAATTCCAATAGGTCCTCAATTCTCATTGCAGTTTCTCTATCTAATAGAGAAAAAATTGAATAGGATAAGTATTAAGAATCTTTTACCTGTAAGATTTGTCCCGCTTATTAAAGAAAGTGAAGAGTAAACCTTTTGAAGGGTGAAGATGAAGAGGAGAGATTTTTTTAAATGGCTGTCTTTTAGCACTGGTTTCTTTTTTATCACAAAGGGAGTAAAAGGATTGGAGTATTATCCAAATCCATCGGATAAAAAGTGGGCAATATTATATAGTACCTGGTGTGGTACTGCAAGGGATGCTGCGGTATGGATTTCGGAAGGTATGGGTGGTATTGCCAATGTATTTGATATAAGAGAAGAGGTTAATTTAAATCCTTATGATCATATTATTGTTGGTGGAGCTATTAGATATGGGCGGACGTCAGATAGGCTTGAGAAGTATTTAAGAGAAAATAGCGACTGGCTGTCGAAAAAATTATGCGGGTTATTTGTTGTCTGTGGTAATATGCAAAGACCTGTGACACCTGAAGTTCATCGAAAATTATTGATAACTATCTTGCAATTATCTGTAAGGTTGGCGGTGTTCCATCGAGGGTATTTCTTGGAAGAATGACACTAGTTTTACTAGAACCTGAATTAAGGAAGATGATAAAACCCTTTAGTGAATATGATAACCTGAAAAGAAAAGAATGTATGGAATTTGGTGCTGAGGTTTATAACTATGTTAACTCGGTAAAAAAATAGGAAATGATTACTTCTATCTAATGTTCAAGAACGATTAACTTTGAGTGTTTTAAAGCGAATTTTAAATAATAAAATTTTTTTGAAAACAGGGGTAAAAAATATAAATTTTTTTATGGTTGCTTCTCTTGATTTCGAAGACTACAACGAATCATATAGATACAAGTGGGACGAATTTGTTGAAAATAGTGCCAATGGTACAATTTTTCATCTTAGAAAATTTCTTTCATACCATCCTCCTGATCGATTCAATGATTCTTCGATTGTAATCAAGAAAAATGATCAGATATTTGCGTTATTTCCTGCAGTGAGTGTTGATTATATGGGGAAAAGGGCGCTTTTTTCTCATCGTGGAGCGAGCTATGGGGGTTTTGTTTATAATGCTACTCTTTCGATATCTTCTGCGTTCAGTATGGTGAGACGCCTTGTGGATTATGCTTATGAAAAGGGATTTGAGAAGATAGTTATTACAATACCCCCGATAATATATAGTAAAAGACCTTCGCAATATATAGATTTTTCACTGTTGAAAAATGGTTTCAAATATTTAAAAAAAGAGCTTTCAAGTATTCTTTTTCTTGAGGAGAGTATCGAGGAAAATGTGAAAAAATTTAAGCAGGTGAACAGGACTGCTTTTAGAAAAGCTATGAAGCTGGGAGTTGAGGTTCGAGAGAGTGAGGATTGGGAGGTTTTCTATGACATTTTAAAAAATAATTTAAAAATCAGGCACAATGTAAAGCCAACGCACTCCCTTGAAGAATTACTGAAATTGAAAAATATTTTTCCCGATAGAATTCGACTTTATGGTGCATATTTAAGAGATGAAATGATAGCTGGTGTTGTGATGTTTGATTGTAATTCTCAAGTTTCACTTGCTTTTTATATTAGTCATCGAGAGGATATGCAGCAATATCGTGGTGTGAATTTATTATTTTACTATATAATAGAGGATTCAATTAAGAGGGGATTTAAGTATCTAGATTTTGGAATTTTCACTGTTAATATGGAGCCAAATTTTGGATTGGGGAGATTTAAAGAAGGATTTGGAGCCACTGGAATTTTTAGAGATACTTTCTATATTGACCTAAAATAAAATTATAATCCTGAGCTAAAAATGTCGATGAGCATAAGAAGTTTAACAAAGCAGACACTTATTTATGGCGTTGGGACTATTCTGGCAAGATTTGTTACATTTCTTCTATTACCTTTGTATACAAACATATTATCCCCAGAAGATTATGGTCTTACATCGCTTGTATTTGCCTTTCTGGGTTTTATGAATATTATATATAACTATGGTCTGGACTCTGCAATGATGAGGTTTTACTCGGATGATTCAAATACAAAGGATAAAGATATTATATTTTCAACATCGGTGTTTTTATCTATTCTAACAAGTTTAATTTTTACTATGCTGATTTTATTCTCCTGTAGGTATTTAAGTGGTATGCTTCTCTCCTCTAAAGAATATAGTGTTCTTATAAAATACGCAGCTTTTATATTACTTTTTGACTGTCTTGCACATCTGCCTTATGCGTTATTGCGTCTGAAAGAGAAGGCTCTCCTTTTTATGTCAATACGGATTGCAAATGTTGTTATTGTCTTTACACTGAATATTTATCTAGTAGCTATGCTAAGGAAAGGTGTAGAGGGGATATTTTTAAGTAATCTTGTGACTAGTGTTGTTACTACCATAATTCTTTATCTGCTCATTTTAAGAGAGATTAAACCATTATTTTCATTTATGCATGTGAAGCAGTTAATTCTTTTTGGACTTCCCTTCGTTCCTGCTGGACTTGCCTCTGTAACAATGGAAATGCTGAATAGGTATATCATAAGTCATATGCTTGATTTAAAAGCGGTTGGTATTTTCAGTGCGGGTTTTAAACTCGGGATTTTTATGTTGCTTTTGACCACTGCATTTTATTATGCCTGGCAACCTTTTTTTTTAAAAGCGGGAAAGAAGGAGAGCTCGAAAGTTTTATTTTCAAAGGTTTTTAACTATTTTGTGCTTGTCGCAATGTCGACCTGGCTTATCCTGACAATTTTCATAAAGGAAATTGTTAATTTTCATATTGGTAATATTTATCTGGTTGGCAAAGAATATCAATCGTGTATTTCAATTGTTCCATACATACTACTGGGATATGTTTTTTATGGAATTAATATAGTATTTCTACCTGGAATCTATTTTGAAAAAAAGACCAAGTTTATTGCTATAAATACACTAATTTCAGCAGCTATAAATGTTGCATTTAATTTTATTCTAATACCTTATCTTGGTATTGTAGGATCGGCGATTGCCAGCCTTATTGGATATGTTACGCTTGCAATATTAACTTTTTTTACATCGCAAAGATGTTTTAAAATAAATTACAATTTTAGAAGAGTGTTTGTAACTTTATTAATTTCCATTGTAATAGGTTACATTTTATTTGTTACTCAGCCCTCATCAATTATTAAAATTCTATCAATCATTGTTTATGCAATGTTACTTATAATTTTTGGCTCAATTAAAAAAGAAGAAATAAATTCAATAATAAGTGCCTTTAAAAAATATCTATGATTAAGGATGGACAAAATATTTTTAGATTGTTTAAAACGTCATTTGTTTATATAGCTGCAACGGTTATTTCACGATTTATTACTTTTGCCCTTCTTCCTGTTTTTACAAATTTTTTAACAGCAGAAGAATTTGGTATTTTCTCTCTGATAATTGCTTTTATCAGCTTTGTGGCAGTTTTAGTACCAGTTGGTACTGATTCCGCATTATTGAACTACTACATAAAATTTCCTGAACAAAAAAAGTCATATTTTAGCGTTGCCTACTTCATGACTTTATTCAACCTGCTTTTATTCTCTTTATTGTTTTTTTTGTTGAGAAAATTTATTATGCGATTTGTTATTCCAGATGAAAATTTTTTTACAGTATTTTTAGTGTTACTACTGGTAGTAATAGAGGTTCTTAATATCTTTCCACGACTAATATTTAGGGCGGAGAATAAAGCCATCCTGTTTTTTCTCGTAAGTGTCATTCATTCAATATTCATGTTTACCCTTTGTTATTTATTTGTAGCAAAATCCAATATGGGGGTAAGAGGAATAATTCTTGGCTTTTTGCTATCTGATGTTACTGTATTCATTTTTACGTTACCCTCTATTTTTAAAAATATTCACTTTAGAATTCCGATAGAAGTTGTAAAGAAGATAATTACGTTTTCTTTCCCATTTGCAGTTTCTGCGGTATTTGGAATGTTGCTCGAAGTATCTGATAGATTTATACTGAAATTTTTTTCAGATTTAAAGGCAGTAGGGTTATACAGTGCTGGATACAGAGTCGGGTCTTTAATGAATATTTTAGTTATAGGATTCAATCTAGCATGGTATCCGTATTTTTTAAATATTATTAATAAAGAAGATGCAAAAAGGAGACTATCCAATACAGTGACTATCGTAATTACCGTGTTTTTATATTTATGGTTTCTTATCTATTTATGGATAGCAGATTTTTTAAAAATAAGAGTATTTGGTGTTTATTTAATGGGTGGAGATTACTGGCCTGCTATATCTATTATCCCGATAATTGCCCTTGGGTATATATTTCTTTTATTTTATAACCTTCAAATACCTGGTATCTTTCAGCTTGAAAAGACTAAATATGTACCCATAGCCTATGGAGTTGCCACTACTATTAACATCATTCTGAATATAATATTGATTCCCATATTAGGTTACAGTGGAGCTGCTATATCAACGTGTATATCCTACTTTGTACTCAGTTTTGTTATATATATTGTTAATAATAAAATATATCCGATGCAGTATCAATGGAGTAAAATAACTTTAAATGTATTTTTTATAGGATTAATGATTTTGTTTGTATCTTTTTATAAATCTATAACCATAAAGGTCTTAATAACGGTATTCGTCTCTGTCCTGCACTGTTTCTATATTAGGAGGGTTTTATCTATAAAGAGACAAAATTGATCTAGCAAATATTTCGGAGTTAAAATTTTTGATGATGTAATTTCTTATTGTCTCTGGATTGTATTTATTGTAGTCATAGATAATTCTCAGCATTGCATCAATAAGGTTTTTATAATTATTTATATCAACTAAAATACCATTGTTTTTGTTTATAAAATCTTCTGGTCCTCCACATTTAGTTGAAATTACTGGCAAGCCAAGAGCCATCGCTTCCACTATTGACATTCCGAAAGTTTCAACTCGACTGGTTTGTATATATGCGTGACATTTCTGCAATATTTTTATTATTTCTTCTTTGCTTAGATAGCCAGTCAATGTAATAAACTTTTTAACGTTTAATTTGTTAATCAAACGAAATATGTTATTTTTTTCAGGACCATCCCCAATTATTACCAGTCTTAAATTTTGTCTTTCTCTAACCAGTTCTTTAAAAGCTTTTATTAACCAATTAATCCTTTTTTCTGGTCTGAATAGTGAGACGGTGACAAACTTAAATTCAGATATGTCTTTTTTATGTACTATTTCAGCCGTTAGGAATGCCTCGTCAACGGGGTTTGGAATTACTGTTACTTTTTCTCTATCCTGATGAAATTTTTTCAAAATAGACTTTTTCATTGCGGAACTCGGTACTATAATCTTATCTACAAATTGATAGGTTTTTTTGATTAGGTTTTTTTGAAATTTAGAAAAGCCATTATCGAGTAAAAATTCCTTTAAGTGTTCAGAGATGAATATAGGTACTTTGTTTTTTATACAGTAATCTACTACTGATGCGCCTGACCAGATTGAAGAGTAGGAAATGATAAAATCTGGTTTACCAAATTCTGTTAGAGCTTTTTTAAGCATCTTGATGATACTTGTTTTATTAGAGTAATAATACATTCTCTGGATTTTAGGTAATGGCGGGAATTTTTCTTCTCTAATGACATTAAGTCCATTTTCAACAAATAGTCCCTTTTTGAATTTTCTTAATTTTGAGATACTAAATTCCTTTGGTGAATATATAAGTGATGAAATTACCACCAAATTATCAACATAGTTTTTTAATATTTTAGCCTGTTGTTCAAAAAATGTACCCGAATGTGGATAAATTTCCGAAGGGTACCAGCTTGGGATTACAAAAAGGTTCATTTTATAAAAAATTCTCAATTTAAATTAATTTCCGTCTAAATATAGTAAAATATATGTGGAAATACTATATTAAGCAGGTATTATTGAATTAAGTAAAAATGCTAAAAATTTTATACATATCGCCAGAAAATACAGTTGGAGTCTTATCTATATGGAAAAGAGCTCATGAGGAAATGGGTAACTATTGTAGGTTTGTTACTTTTTATCACCACAAAGCCGATTATGAGGAAGATATATGTTTGAACTTACCGCTTATATCTACTTCTGAGTTTTTTATCAAATTCAGAGAAATTTTCAGTAAAGTTCTAGAAAAAAGGGACTACTGGGATGAGCTTGAAGGCTATCCTCCCTATTGGAATCCACCTCACTGGAAGAGGGTATTGTTTGGCCTCAGAGATAAGATATGGGAACCAAAGGTGAAAAGGGCAATAAAAGAATACAGTCTTGAAGATTTTGATGTTTATCATTTTGAATGGGGTATTGACTTTTTCCGTGATTGTAGATTTGCAAAAAGATTGGAGAGAATGGGTAAAAAAATTATCTGTCATTATCATGGTAAAGATATTCGCAATAGGGGAGTGATAAGGGAGCTTGATGATATTAGTGATTTGAATTTGACTAATGAACTTGATTTACTCTATAAACACCCAAAGATGAAATATCTATTTTTACCATTTGATGTAAGATCTTTTAAAGTAAAAGATAAAATAGGTGACCCAATAACAATAGTTCATGCCCCCACGAATAGAAAAATTAAAGGGACTGAGTTTATATTAGAGGCTATTTCAAAACTTAAGAAAAAATATAGATTTAATTTTATTATTCTTGAAAATATGCCTTACCCTGAGGTATTAAAGATAAAAAAGAAAGCCGATCTGGTTATTGACCAAGTTACAGACCTTGCGTGGGGATACGGCATGAATTCAATTGAGGCTCTGTCTATGGGTATTGCCTGTGCCACATATTTAAATCCAACATATGAAGAATTTATCCCTGATCACCCGTTTATTAATATTTATAAGGATGAGCTTGAGAGTAAACTGGAAGAAATTCTCAAAAATCCAGAAATTTTAGCTGAAAAAGGCAGGCAGGGGCGTGCCTGGGTTGAAAAATACCATGATTATAGAAATGTGGTAAGAAAGTTATATGAGTACTATAAGACTGACTTAAATATTAGGGGGATTTAAGGTGAAAATTCTGTTCTTAATTGATAAGAAAGATTCTAATGGTTTTATAAAGTTTATTGAGTCCAGGATTTCCGCAGACTATGAAAATAAAATTGTTATAATAACTGATGACAAAAATTGTATATATAAATTTTCTAAAATTCCAGCGATGGTAAGTATTTATCATGTCAGGAAGATTTTACCAAAATATCTATTTGAGTCTGACAAGGTAGTTTTATCGAATCCCAGTCTGGCTAAAAAGTTGAAAAAGTCTGTCCACAATTATCAGAAGATATGCGTTTTTTCTAAAAATGGTACGGGAAATGTAAGGAATTTTAATATAAAAATTCTCAAAAATTTCTCTGAGCTTGAGAAAGAATTATATAAAAATCATGATAGATAGTAATAGGTATAGGTTTATCTCTATAATCGTTCCATGCTATAATTCGAAGAAAACAATTAAAGAATGTGTCAGTAGTATTGTCAGTCAGGATTATCCAGAAGATTCATTTGAAATATTGATCATAGATGATGGGTCAAATGATGGGACGAGAGATATTTTGAAGGAAATTGGCAGGGGGAAAAATATTAAATTATTTTTCCATGCAGAAAATAGGGGGCTTGCTGCTGCAAGAAATACCGGTATTGGAAATGCTAATGGTGAAATATTACTATTTGTCGATTCGGATATGATCCTTAGTGAAAGATTTTTGCAAAAGGTTAACAATTTATTTGCAAGGGATGATATAATAGGGGTTATCGGGAAAAGGATTTCGCATCATACTGTTAAAATGGATAAATATCAAAGATATCGCAATGAATACAAGAGAATAAAAAATTGGTCTAAACCAATACCATTTTATTATTTTCTATTCAATCTTACTGCGGTTAGAAAAGAGGTGATTGAGGAAGTGGGTTATTTTAATGAGACGTATAAAATCTGGGGTGGCGAAGATAATGATCTGGCTTATAGAATTTATAAGAAATATCCTGCAGGTTTATACTTCAATCCTGAACTGATTGGCTATCACAGGCACTATAAACCTCTGAAAAACGAGCTTGAAAATATATATAAATTTGCTATGATAAACCTACCCATGCTTGTAAGGGGAGGGGAAGAAATGGTTAAGGCTTATAAATTGGAGTATTCCACGGCATATACTGGTTCAAATTTCTTAAAAGCATGGGTCGGTAGATTTCTTATAACAGGGTTGGTAAAAAAAGCTGGAATTTTCTTTTATGAGATTTCTTTTTATCCCCTATCAAATATTTTTTTAAAGCTTTTATTTGCAAATTATCTATTACGAGGTTTTTCTAAAAGTGCCAATAAGTGAGAAAATAGTAGTTGGTACTTCAGGTTATAGTTATTATGATTGGAAAGGTGTGTTTTATCCTGCTGATATTAAGAGCAGTGAGATGCTGGCGTTTTATTGTACAAAATTTAATGGGTTGGAGATTAATTCATCTTTTTATAAACTTCATATATATAGATTTTATAAAAATCTTGATGAGAAGACACCTGATTATTTTCAGTTTATAGTAAAAATTTTTAGGGATATAACGCATAAAAGGAGAGAGATAGACGAGGCTCTCAGGAAATCGAAGCAGGCAGTGGAACCTCTCATAGCTAAAGGTAAATTTGGGGGTTTTTTAGCCCAGTTTCCACCTTCATTCTCATTTAGTCAGATCAATTTAGACTATATAAAAAATGTTAAAGAAGCACTTGTTGATTTGCCTCTATTTATTGAGTTTAGAAATCCATCCTGGTGCAGGGAAGAAACTTATATAAGTTTTCAGAAGAGTGATATTTCTTATGTGTGTGTTGACGGACCAAAACTACCTGAGCTTATGCCAAGACAGGATATAGTTACCACAAAGTTTGCTTATATGCGGTTTCACGGTAGGAATAAAGAGGCATGGATGAAACCGCCCATGGGTAAGAAATATAACTACAATTATAGCTATGAAGAGTTGATTGAGTGTAAGGATAAAATTAAGAAAATGCTGGATAAGTGTAATAAGATATTTATTTTCTTTAATAACGGAATTAATGGCTATGCTCCAAAAAATGCTTTACAATTAATGGAGATGCTGGGACTGAAAAGTGAGAGTTGCTGTAATTGATCTCGGAAGCAATTCAGTAATTCTTTCTATTGCCGAGAGAATCAATAATCATATCAAGGCATTATATGAAGAATCGATTATTACAAGGATTGGGAGGAATATTGAAAAACATCGAAACCTTAATCCCGATTCTAGGAATAATACAATTGATGTTTTAAAAAAGTATAAAGAGATCGCCGATAACCTGGTTGTAGACATAATCATTTGTTTTGCTACCGATGCTTTAAGAGATGCAGAGGATTCGCAGGATTTCCTTGATGAAGTATATGAAAAAACCGGGATTGAGATAAAAATTATTTCAGGAGAGGAAGAGGCAGAGCTGACATTTTACTCTGTTAAAATAGAATTTGGAGATATATGCAATAAATTCTTTTCTATAGATGCAGGTGGAGGTAGTGTAGAGCTTGCTAATGGTACTGATAAAAATATAGAGTTTGCTAATAGTCTAAAGATAGGGGCAGTCAGGATTAAGAATAAATTCCGAATTCAGGATAATATAGATCATAATACATTTGTAGAAGTTAATAGATTTATTAAAAGCCAGTTACCAAAGATCATAATCGATGATGGTTATTTAACTGTTGCGACTGGCGGTACTATCACTACTCTTCAAGCAATAAATTTGGGGTTAGAAAAATTCGAACATGAGAAAGTACATAAGAGCAAGATAACATATGAACAGATGCGGATTTTATTTGACTATTTAAACAGAATAACCTTTACAGAAAGACTGAATATACCGTGCCTGGATCCGGGTAGAGCGGATATTATTCACATAGGAGCTTTAATATTTCTATCTATTATGGAAAAATATAATATTAAAAATATGTTTGTTTCAAATCGTGGAGTACGGTGGGGTTTTATATATAAATTGCTGGATTAATCTATTTTTTATCCTTTTTTGCAAAATACTCACTCGCTAGTAGTAGTAATTTCTTTTCTTCATCTGTAAGGCTATCATAGCCACTTTTGCTGATTTTGTCAAGTATCCTGTCGACTTCCTCTCTTAAGGTTTCGTCTGTATCGTAGGCATCAAAATGTTTTGTGGATTTGTTTATAGGTCTGGCAAATTTTTTAACAAAACTTTTGAAATTTATATTTGGAGTGTATCTTTTTAATCTGAATATTATCCATTCTTTTTTCAAATAAATATAACCAATTATTAACCCTCCGAGATGGGTAAGGTGACTTATATTGCTATAACCGGGACTTAAGGAAGATATAAATGTCATTATTCCGATAAATATGACAAAGTATTTCGCCTTGATTGGTATAAGGAAATAGAAGTAGATGTATCTATTTGGAAACATCATACCAAAGGCTAGTAGTATCCCATAAATAGCACCACTAGCACCTACAACCGGTACTGTAGAATTAATATTGAATAAAAAGGTAATTATCCCAGCTCCAATGCCTGTTATAAAATAATATTTGATGAATTCTCGCCTCCCCCAATAGTTCTCAATTTCAGTTCCGAACATCCAGAGGACAAACATATTCCAGAAAATATGCCAGAAGCCACCATGAACAAACATATAGGTAGCCAGTTGCCATATATAACCTCTTGATAATATATAATGAGGAACAAGTCCAAAAAACCTGTGAAAGAAACTCTGAATTCCAAACAAAAGTCCAAAAAGGTAAACGGCAACATTTATAATTATTATTGTTCGTATTGCTCCACCGCTAAAAAGTCTTGGCCTGAAATAACCGTAATCATAATTGCTCCAATACCCTCGATAATATCTCATTTTGCTTCTCCAATTCTCTTACTTATCATACTAAAAACTTTAAAACTTTTCAACTCCAATTTTATATCGATATTAAAAAATAACCATTTTAATAAAAACTCAATGGTTTTAATTTCATCAGATTTTGATTCGTACTTGGTTTCCTTGGTTACAGGATATTTAGACAAACTATTAATCAAATTTATCATTTTTTCACTAATCATTATAAAATCATCTACCATATAACAGCATTCCTCGCAATAACATTCACCTGATTTGGTATCAAAATATGCTATTTTTAGTTTTTTCCCACAGTTTTTACATTTTATTATTTCAACTTTATATCCATGTAGTTGTGAGAATTCAATTAAAAATTTTATAAGGCACAACTCAGCATGTTCAGGATGTGTTTCCATACTTGAAAATGTATCGACGATTAGATTATAAACGGGTTCTGCATCATCTTCGGAGGTGGGAATTTTTTCAACAAGTTCTATAATTAAATAGGGAATGAATAGTTTTTCAAGATCGTCTATGTTTTTGAAAAAAGACCTTTTTAGCTCAGAAGATGATAGAGTTTGAATATCGCGTGTGCTTTTATAATAATAAATTACCTCAATTTGATTGAAGGTCTCGAGATTACCTCTAAAAGGGCTTTTTATCCTCCTTGCCCCTTTTGCTATTACTGTTGCTAAGCCATGTTTTTGGGTAAATAGTTTGACAATGCTACTTGACTCGTGATAGGGGTGAGTCCTTAAGACGATAGCCTCTGTTTTTAATATTGACATAGATTACCTGAGTTGGAACTAATAAGCACGAGCAAAGATGACTTGAGTTGAGGTTTCTTTCCCGGTGAAGATACATTTACCTTTGCCTGATTGATTAAATGGGACGCATCTTATCGTAGCTTTAGTCTCTTCCTGGATTCTTTTTTCATCTTCTGAACTGCCAGCCCAGAAAGCTTTTGCAAATCCACCTTTTTCCATTATTTCCTTTAACTCTTCATAGGAGGTGATATTGTATGTATTTTCTTCCCTGAATTTTAGAGCATTATAAAATAGGTTTTTCTGAATTTGTATCAGTTTTTCTTTTACTATTTCGATGATATTATCTATTGATGCCTGTTCTTTACCAGCTTCATCGCGTCTTACAAGGACAACCGCGTTGTTTGTTACTTCTCTTGGTCCAACCTCAATTCTTAAAGGTACTCCTCGCATTTCCCATTCGTTGAATTTCCATCCCGGGGTAACCTGTTCGTTATTGTCAAAATAGTATCTTATGCCTGCTTCTTTTAGTCTGGATATAAGTTTTTCGTTTATAAAATCAATGACGGCTTGTTTGTCAGTGTCTTTTTTCCATATAGGGACGATGACAACCTGATATGGTGCAACTTCAGGAGGAATTACTAATCCCTTATCATCGCCATGCACCATAATAACAGCGCCTATGAGTCTCGTACTTATCCCCCAGCTGGTAGCATATACATATTCTAGCTCGTTGTTTTCATTCAGAAATTTTACATCAAAAGCTTTTGCAAAATTTTGACCCAGATTGTGAGAAGTGCCTGCCTGTAATGCTTTTTTATCACCGGTCATAGCCTCCACTGTGTAGGTATGTACTGCACCAGCAAACTTTTCATTTTCTGTTTTCTTACCAACTATTACGGGTATGGCAAGATAATCTTCGAGGAGTTTTCTATAGATTTCGATCATTCTTCGTGCTTCTTCTTCAGCTTCTTCGAAAGTGGCATGAGCTGTGTGTCCTTCTTGCCATAAAAATTCTGTTGTTCGAAGAAAAAGCCTTGTTCTCATTTCCCAGCGTACTACATTCGCCCATTGATTTATAAGCAGTGGCAGGTCTCTATAGGATTTTATCCATTTTTTGTACATTGCCCAGATAATAGTTTCGGAAGTAGGTCGTACGTAAAGAGGCTCTTCCAGCTCTTTGCCTCCACCGTGAGTAATTACAGCACATTCTGGTGCGAACCCTTCGACATGCTCAGCTTCTTTCTTCATAAAACTTTCCGGTATAAACATCGGAAAGTAGGCATTTACATGACCGGTCTCTTTGAACATTCTATCAGCAATCTTTTGTATATTCTCCCATATTGCGTATCCGTACGGTCTTATTACCATTGTTCCTTTGACGGGACCGTAGTCTGCAAGCTCACAGCGTATTATTACGTCAGTATACCATTTAGAAAAGTCTTCGCTCTTCTTTGTTACAGCCCTTTCATTGCTCATTTTGATTTTTCCCTTTTTCTATATATCCTATTCTGTGGAATGGATTTACTACACTGGTACAAATATTATGTAGGTGTGCTGCAATTCTTTTTAAGTAGCGCAAATAAAGAGCCAAGGTAACAGCATCAGAAGGGGTAAACTCATTCGCATCTTCTATAAGTGAGTTTATTGTCCTATCGCAGTAACCTGATATTTTTTTATAATCTATCATTACTAGTCTTGCGGTATCCCTATTTGACTTCGAAAATGCATCAATAGTCATATCGAAAAATTGGGTTACTTTAGATTCTTTATTTTTTAACTCTTTTTCGAAGGAACCAGCGTGGAGTTTCGTCTTATGGGCAAGTGCTAAGTCCATTATATTTTTTGTGTAATCTCCTATGCGTTCTATATCTATAACTATGCTTACAAGTACAAGACCTGATGGGATTTCAATTTTGCCTGACATTACGAGATGTGTTAATACTTTCTTTCGTACGTCCCTCTGATATTTGTTTATCAGTTTGTCCTTATTGAATACATCTTCGGCATATTCTCCTGTGTCGCTTGTTCTGAGAGATTTTACAGCTTCTTCAAACATCTCTTTGTCTACTTTTAACATTTCCACAGACTCTTCAAAAGCCTGAGAAAACAAATCTTTTTTCTTCCATATTGATAATATTTCTTTAAACATTGCTTACTCCACCAATAAAATTAAGATAAATGGTATTAAAAAAAATGCAATAATTATATATAAAATTGGTAATAATTTGTTCCTCATGGAGATTTTACTGAAAAATTTTGCCATACTAATTGGGATTTTCCTTAGGGGTAAAAATATAGCTGTACCTATGATATTGAAAAACAGGTGACAGAAAGCGACAGTAATTGCCGATATCTCGCCAGTTGCAAGAGCTGCAAGAAGAGCTGTAATGGTTGTCCCGATGTTCGCCCCAAGAGTATATGGAAATATTTTTTCAATAGTCAGAATACCAGCGCCAGCGAGAGGAACAGCAAGTGATGTTGTAATGGAACTGCTCTGGACTAATACTGTAAAGATAAGACCGAGCAAGAGAGCCCTTAGAGTGGTTTTGAACAAGTATTTATTAAAGTAAATTTCAATTTTTCTTATCACTATCTTTTTCATAAATAAAACAATATATCTGAGAGAGAAAAACAGTAGAGCTAATGATAATATTACACCTAACCATGGGGTCTGTTCAATAGTGTGTAGTATTAGCTTGGAAGTAGGGTTAAGAATGGTAGATAAAGGGTTGAAGACTTTCAAACCTCCAACGTTCTGAAATAAATTAGCTGTTCCAGTAGCAAGGATTCCAAGAAAGTTAAAGAAGTATTGTAAAGGGAATAAAATTAATACATTTAAAAAGTTAAAAAAATCGTGGACTATGCTAGCAGAAAAGGCTCTTTCAAATTCTATAGAGTTTCTGATGTGTCCCAGGGAAACTATTATATTTGTAATGGTAGTACCTATATTGGCTCCTATTACTATTGGTATAGCGATATAGATCGGCATAACTCCAGTAGCGACAAGGCCGACTACCAGCGAGGTTGTCATGGAAGAGCTTTGTACAATGCTTGTGGTTAGTATTCCAATGAATAAACCTGCAAAGGGGTTGCTTGTGGTTTTGATTAGTGTTTCTGCAAAGCCCTTGCCCATGAGTTTAAATGATCCACCTATTAGTTTTATACTTAGAAGAAATAAGTATAGTAAAGCAAAAAAAGTAAACAATTTCAGTATACGACGGAATATCTTTTTGATGTCCATTAACTTAATCCTACTTAGCCAAAAAATAGCGTTTAAATTAAAAATAAAAAGGTAAAATTCATTGAAAAAATTGGATGTCTGGTAATATAATTATTTGTCGGCAGGATTTTATGAATAGCGTATATAAGTAAGCTATGAGGTGATCTATCCACTGTCATTGCGAGCGTAGCGTAAGCGAAGCGAAGCAATCTCATCTGATTGAGATGGCGAGATGGCTAGATAGCTAGATGGCTGTATAGCTTGATGGCTAAGTAGCTAGATGGCTAGATAGCTGGATAGCTGGATAGCTAGATGGCTGGGTAGCTAGATAGCCGGATGGCTAAGAGGTAAGTGGTCTAACTGGCTGTTAAACTATCAAACTAACTGGCTAACAAGCTAACCAGCCAACAAGCTAACAGGCTGTCAGACTAGCAAGCCAGTAAGCTGGCCAGCCAGCAGGCTAACAAGCTAACCAGCTAGAAAATTAACTTAGTGTAACTACTTCAGTAGCCCCTGTCATTGCGAGCGAGCGTAAGCGAGCGTGGCAATCTCATCTGATCAGGTGGAGATGGTACATTTTGAGTGTCGAGTCTCTTCTGAAGCAGATCGCTTCGTCGCCTTTGGCTTCCTCGCGATGACCTACCTGGTACTGTCATTGCGAGCGAGCGCAAGCGAGCGTGGCAATCTCTTTTGTATAAGCGAAGTAGTATATATTTATAGCTTCAATTATTTTATAAAGCAGATTGCCATGTCGCTCACCGACGTTCGCTCCTCGCAATGACGTGTCGATTGTCGCTGCGAGCGATGGCGAAGCAGTCTATAATGAAGAGAGTAATTAGAACTCAGAATACTCTATGGATGTTTATATTTAAAGAAATAGTGCGCAGTATAAATTCCTAATAGTCTCCTCGAAGCAACTCATTATAGAAACATGAAAAGACATTTCTCCTTACATTCTCCTAGAGGTTTGATATATAACTATGGAATCATTTTTTTTAATTCGGCTAATGGATGGAGCAAGCAACTTTTAAATATCAAATTGCTATGTTTAGTTTAATCTACTTTAACTATCTTATAGGAAAAAATATAAATACTGAGAATAGACTTCCGCCACGGTGTGATATTTTTCTATCGGGATATTTTTTTCTGAGACTTATTTTGCTCTTATCCAATCGATGAATAATAGGTATAAATTGATTGCAGGTGAAATTTATATTTGTTTTTCTAATAGATATAGAAATGTTATAATTTAACTCCAGAAGTTGTATCCTGTATTTTAAATGAGTATCTATTGGAGTGGAAATAAGCCCAAATAAAAGTTTTGCATCTCCTTCTATAGGCGTTAAAAGATAGCCATAAGAATACGATATTTTGAATGTATTATTAAATAGAATTATTTTGTGTTTGTTTTTTATAATAAGGTGAAAAAAGTAGGTATTACCGTTTTTTATATTGCCAGTAATTCCGTGTGATATTGGAAATATCTTCGAAAAATATCCCATTACTGGAGTGTGCATATCTAAGTTTGCATTAAAAATATATCCTGAGAATCCAGGTTCAATTGTAGTTTTCAATATCTTGTATGCTGATGAGAAAAACATCCCTATACGATAAAATTTGAAATATCCAAGGCTCTTGAAGTCTGTAGATGAAGGAGGGTTATTATCAGTATTAAGCAATATTTTATCTTCAAAAATTGAAAGACTGAGCATATCTAATCTGAGGGAGGGTTTAATATACAATGTAAGCATAGATGAATTAATGTTAATTGGGACTGTCAGTTTTCTTTTACCCGCTAACTCAGGTCTGTTTGAAGTGTTGGTATAGTTAATGTTAGTGCTGCTATTTACTATTGTTTTTGAAATCAAAACACCGGGTTTTAAGTGACGAGTTTTATTAGCTAGTATAGTAGTTATATTAAAATTGAAAAAGTCGATAGAAGTTATTAATTCCCTACCAAATGCTGGCTCCAGCCAGTCATAAAAGAATTTATTAACAGGTACATCATTTGATCTTGGATAGTTATTTATGTGAAATGTTCCTTTTGAGCTTGATATTCCATAGCTTATTTCAGCCTGAAAAATATTTCTTTTAAAAGGTAATAGCATTTTAAATTTGGTCCCATTAAAGCTGATAGGATAATTGGTAACAACAGACACATGATCTTTTCCATTATTAAACTTTAGCTCTTCATGTACAAAGTCCAGTTTGAATCGTGTTTTATTATTTTTAAATAAAGGTAGATTCAATGAAAAAAAGGATTGGTTTTCGTAGATAGATAGAGACTTTATACCATTTGTTCGTTTTCTATAAATATCAAAGAATGTTAATCTGAATTCGTTATATGGGTTGGCAGCCGGCAGGTGAGAGAGAGGAGTTTTATATCCTGTTATATTTTTTAGAAGTTTTGTTAACCCTGCCTGCTGCGCAAATGTAAAAGAGCAAATCAATAAAAAAACCAGCGGTATTTTCTTCTTCAATTCTACTTCAACAGCGTCAATTTCCTTGTAAATACTCTGTTATCAGCTTTTAAAACACAGATATAAGTACCAGATGGCAAGTTATCGGGTTTCCAGATGTAAGTTTTTCTTCCAGCATTCAGTCTGTTATTTTCCAGTCTAACTACTATTTCCCCTCTTAGGTTAACAATTGTGAGCTCTACATGTGATTGCTTTGGTAGATCAAACGAAATGAAAGCAACAGGATTAAACGGATTTGGATAAATGGGCGATAGTTTGAACTCAGCTGGTACAGGTTTTTCTGCAACCGTACCTACTTTAAATCTGTCAGGGAATAGACCTCCGAGTGTAGAATCTATTCCATATACATAATCTTTCCACATCTGCAGAAAACTTGTTGGTGGGTTATCAAACCATGCTGATAGATTGACTCTCTCTCCGTCGATTGTAATAGTTGAATCAGGCTCTTTAAAATCAATATAAATTGCGTTGGTGATATCTTTTGCCATTAGCATTTGAAATTCGAATTCATCACCATCGATACCAAAGTCATCCTGATATGGATAAACTGCAACGGAAAGATCATGCATATTCTCAAAGAAATGACTTATTTCACCGAAAGCACTTTCAAGCCAATCGCCGATTTCAATGAACTTCTGTCTTCCATAATCTGTCAATGTAAGAAAATCAGGATTTGCTCTTTCTAATATTGCAATAATGTCTGAATCGCTTTCAGCTTCCGAAAAATCCAGTTCATCTGGATTTAGATCAAGAATAAATATTTTATCTATTTCGTTATAGAAATCAACAGCTGCATCAGCGATTTGTTGTAAGCCGTTGCATATAAGGTCTACCGTATTTACGACAAGTTTAACCTGAGGTTTTAATAAAACGATAAATTCAAAATTATCGTCTGCATCAATCATATACGGATGTCCATCGTCGTCGTAGTCTTTCACAAGTATTACAAAATTTGTGACCTCACCGGAGTTTATATATTGATCAATATGATATCTTATTTCTTTAATTTCAGCAGAGTAATTGAAGTTTTCCCAATCGTAGTAGAATAATAGACTGTCTATTCTACCCTGTTCAAGATAAAACAGGACGTTTTCAATATCGGCATATATATTTTCATCCGTTAATAGTTTAATAAGTTTAATTAAACCGATGCCTAGATGTTCATCAGGTTCTATTGGCTCCTGTGACCAATGATTGAGAAGAGTATCCAGCCTTGCCATAAAGGCTTCAAAATCGTCTTCTGAGTACAGTACCGCATCAGATTTTATCATTGAATACATATTATTTGTAATACCGTTTGGAAATATTCCACCGAAAGTATATGCCAGATCTTCACCTGCTCTATAAAAATCTTTGAATAATTCTTCAAAACTCCTACCAGGCATATTCTCAATTATAGCTAATGGTTTAATGGTTTTACCTTCAGATTCATCCCCTATCGGATATTCTTTCCCACCTAGAAGTGTGTCGATTTCAGCAATAAAAGATTTTAAAGAGTCTAAACCACTAACATTCAGCTCCAGCGGTGCAAAAGGTTGATGATTCAGCATATATTTTACTGTATCAATCATCAATGAAATGTAATCCAGTCCCGTTCTGAATGATACTATTGCGGGAGCTACATCTCCATTTTCTACGTCTACTATAGAATCCATTTTTGCAAAACCATCGTTGAACGAAGAGTCTATTTTCGTGCCGATACAATCAATATCTATCAGTAGATTAAAGAAATCACGAGATATGATGAATACTGTATCCTCATAGGCTGATCCCATTATTTTAAATACGAAATCAAAGTCCGTTGTGGAGTTAAATACACTATCGATGCTGAGGCCTACCTCTTCAAAGTATAAATCGACCTCATTGAAGAATTTGTACAGCTCGCTATCAATATTTTCAATATTCTGACTGACCGAGAGAAATAGATTTTCTAATGAATCTCTAAAGGTCTCATAGTCACCATTATTGAAGAAATTGATTAGATAATCGAAAAACTCATCCTGATTCTGTGCTGTAATTAGAGGATAAATAGTTTCAGTAGTTATGTCAATTGCTATAGATAAATCGTTTTCTAATCTATTTCCCAGACTGTCAATAGCAGTAAAAGAAGAATTTGCCTGAATATTGGCTTTTGCAAGCTGGATAAGAGCGATACCGATATATGCTTTCATAATTGATTCGTCATTTGAACTTTGCAGTATAGTATCATTAAAAACTGTCTCCATACTATCAAGATAATCGATGTAATCTTCAGTAATATTTGTTTGCAGAATTAAATCTGGCACCTGTTGTGGATAAACCAGTGTTATTATTAAAAATAGCATTAATAGTCCATTAACAACTTTCATAGTCTCAATCCTCCTTTTAATAATCACAAATAAAATATAGCAGGAAATTTTTTATATTACCTTGCTATAAATCACACATTTCCGTAATCTAATATACGGCATAATAGTGTTAATTTATAGCCCTTTTTGGTAAAGAATTATAATTTACTTTGATAACGTTGCTACTTAATTAATAATGGATTAAATTTACACGCTTTTGAATGCCCCGATAGCTTAATTGGTAGAGCAGCGGCCTCTTAAGCCGACGGTTCCAGGTTCGAGTCCTGGTCGGGGCACAAACTCAGTGGTGTGTTATAGAGATGGTTAATTGGTAGGTTAGTTTCTCTTAAGCCGACGGTTCTCCCGGAGGGATCCCTATGGGACAGGTTTGAGTCCTGGTCGGGGCACAAACTCAGTGGTGTGTTGTAGAGATGGTTAATTGGTAGGATAGTTTTTCTTAAGCCGACGGTTCTCCCGGAGGGATCCCTATGGGACAGGTTTGAGTCCTGG